>NZ_JAMXSG010000026.1:0-32876 GCF_024124365.1 Pseudonocardia sp. McavD-2-B | reverse complement strand
TGCGCGACGACCTCGCCCGCGGTGTCGATCAGCGTGACGGCGGCGCCCCCGACCGGGCGGCCCGCGGCGTCGGTCAGCGTGCCCCGCACCGTGCCGCCGCCGGCGACGGTCACGTCGTGCCGCGCGGGGGAGGCGACGACGGCGACCAGCCCGGCGTCGGGCCCGGCGCCGTCGGTGCGGGTCACCACCAGATAGGTCCCGCCGGTGGTCAGGGCCACGGCGTAGGTGCCGTCGCCGCCGCTGACGGCCCGCCCGTGCTGGCGCCCGTCGAGGTCGGTGACAGTGACGGTCGCGCCCGGCACGGGGGTGCCGGACCGCCCCCGCACGGTGCCGACGACCGCAGGTCCGTCCCGTTCCGGTGTCACGTCGCGACCTCCCAGGTTAGTTGCGCATAGCAACGATAACCCTCCTGGGTGGACGGTGCGTCACCCGCACCGGTGTCGCCGGCCGGTGATCGTGTCGTGTCGCATCCGGGACTTGCGTCACGTGTAACCGGTGGTAACGTTACCGGCGGTTACAGCATTGACGTCGTTGTCTGCGAGGAGTCGACATGACCGCCACCGTTCCGGAGCACGGGCTCGAGACCGGGGACGTCCGGCACGCCGCCGACCGGCACGACACCGCCGAGCGCCTCCTGCGTTCGTCCGCGGAGCTGTCGTTCGACCCGTCCACCCAGGTCGACTGGGAGACCCCGCTGAACCCCGACGACCACGGCATGAGCCCGGAGTGGAGCAGCCTCTACGGCACCGACTACTGGGCGGAGCTGTCCGAGGCGAAGCGCAAGGAGCTGACCCGCCACGAGGCCGCCTCGGTCGCCTCCACCGGCATCTGGTTCGAGATGATCCTGCAGCAGCTGGTCCTGCGGGACTTCTACGCCAAGGACCCGACCGACCCGTCGTTCCAGTGGGCCCTGACCGAGATCGCCGACGAGTGCCGGCACTCGATCATGTTCGCCCGCGGCTCGGCGAAGCTCGGGGCCCCCGCGTACGTCCCGAAGCGCTCCACGGTCGCGCTCGGCCGCTTCTGCGCCGCCACCTGGCGGGGCGAGGCCGCCTACGCCTCCATCCTGGTCGCCGAGGAGGTCCTCGACGTCATGCAGCGCGACTGGATGCGCGACGAGCGGGTCGCCCCGTTCGTGCGGACCATCTCCAACATCCACGTGGTGGAGGAGTCACGGCACATGAAGTTCGCCCGCGAGGAGACCAAGGAGAACCTGCGCGGCGCCGGCCCCGTCCGTCGACACTGGCAGGCGCTGGCCGTCGCGATGGCCGCGTACTTCATCGTGACCAGCATGTGGAACGAGGAGGTCTACGCCAACGTCGGTCTCGACACCCGGCGCGCCCTGCGCGAGGCGGCCGCCAACGAGCACCACAAGGCGCTGCTGCGCTCCTCCTGCGCCGGGCTCATGGAGTTCCTGGGATCCTGCGGCCTGCTGACCAGGCCCGCGCTGTACTTCTACCGTCGCGCGAACCTGATCTGACCCGGAGCCGGCCGTGCCCTTCGCGATCACCCAGACCTGCTGCACCGACGCGTCCTGCGTCGCGGCCTGCCCGGTCAACTGCATCCACCCGACGCCCGACGAGGCGGACTTCGCCACGACCGACATGCTCTACATCGACCCGCGGTCGTGCATCGACTGCGGGGCGTGTGCCGACGCCTGCCCGGTCGACGCGATCTTCCCGGTGGAGAGGCTGAGCGCGTCGCTCGCCGGGTACGCCGAGGTCAACGCGGACTACTACGAGGGCAAGCCGGTCGCCGGGAAGCTGGAGGGCGACTCACCGCTGTTCCACGAGTGGTACCCGCTGAAGTTCACACGGTCGCTTCCCGCGGACATGGCCCCGCTCGACGTCGCCGTCGTCGGGACCGGGCCCGCCGGGATGTACGCCGCCCAGGACCTGCTCCTGCACACGTCGTCGACGGTCACGCTCTACGACCGGCTCGACGTCGCGGGCGGTCTGGTGCGGTTCGGGGTCGCGCCCGACCACCCGTCGACGAAGGGGATCGGGGAGTCCTTCGCCCGCTTCCACACCCACCCGCGGGTGCGGATGCGCCTGGGCACCGAGGTCGGCCGCGACGTCACCGCCGACGAGCTCGCGCAGCGCCACGACGCCGTCATCTGGGCCGTCGGGGCGCCCGTGCCGCGCGACCTGGGCCTGCCGGGGGAGGGGCGAGTCGGCAGCATCGCCGCCGACACCGTCGTGGGCTGGTACAACGGCCACCCCGACGTGCCGCGTGACGCCGTCGACACCGCGGCGGGACGGGTCGTCGTGGTCGGCACCGGCAACGTCGCGATCGACGTCGCCCGGGTCCTCACCGCGCCCGCCGCGGACCTGGAGGGCACCCCGATCGATCCTGCCGCGCTGGCCGCCCTGCGCACCGGTGCGATCACCGAGGTCGTGCTGCTCGCCCGCCGTGGCCCGGAAGCGGTCGCCGCGACCGCGCCGGAGCTGCGCGAGCTGCTGGGCCGCAGCACGGTCGAGGTCGTGGTCGACGAGCACGACCCCCGCATCGCCGAGTCCCTCGACGGCCCCGCCGCGTCCCCGTCGCACGCGCTGCTGCGCGGCGCCCGCCGGGAGAAGATCGACTGGTCGGTGCCCGCGGAGCGCCCGCGGGTGGTGTTCCGGTTCCACTCGGCGCCCGAACGGGTCGACGGCACCACCCGGGCCCGCGGGGTGCACACCGCCGACGGGACCGACATCCCGGCCGACCTGGTCGTGCGCGCCGTCGGGCACCGAGGCCGCCCGGTCGCCGGCCTGCCCTTCGACGACGACCGCGGCGTCGTCCCGCACGACGCGGGCCGCGTCGAGGGCCGTCCCGGCCATTACGTCGTCGGCTGGATCAAGCGGGGCCCGTCCGGGGGGATCGGCACCAACCGCACCTGCGCGGCCGAGACCGTCGGGTCCCTGCTCGACGACGCCGTCGCCGGCCGGCTCCCGTCGCGCCGCCCGGCCTCGCGCCTGGGCGCCATCACCCGGCGGCTCCGCCGGAGCTGACCGCCCCTGGTCAGCGGCTCAGGTCCAGCAATGACAGCGCGCCGCGCAGCACGTCGTCGATCCGCGCGAGCGGGAAGGTGCGGCGCCACCCGTCGAGCCCGCCGCGCACCAGGACCCGCCCGGGGTGCAGGTCGATCCCGTGCAGCCGCAGCGCACCGGGCAGCCCGGGCAGCTCGACCCGGCCCGAGCGGATCGCCGCCAGCGGGCTGCGGTCGACCATCGCCCGCACCGAGCGACGGGTGTCCGCCGACCGGGGTGGCCCCATCCACCGCCCGGCGACGGTCAGACCGATGACCTTCCAGGACAGGGTGTGCCCGTCCACCGACACGGCGAGGTCGGCGGCCCCGAGCCCGGGACGGCGACGCAGCCGGGCGCGGGCGACGCCGTCGGCGTCGACACCCACCTCGACCTGCGGCACGTGCTCCCGCAGCCGCCCGGCGACCCAGTCCGGGTCGAGCTCGGCCTCGATCTCCACCGGACCGGCCACCAGCTCCGGAGCGAGCCCGGGGCGCAGCCGCACGTCCGCGGCGGTCACGGTGAGCCCGCGCAGCACGAGGCCGGGCCGGACGACGTCGCGCGCGGCCAGGGTGACCGTGGCGAACCGCCCGGTCGTCAGCGCCCGGGGACCGAGCCCCGACGACGCGACGGCCGTCGGCACCAGCCGTACCTCCGACCCACGGGAACGCAGCGTCGTCGGGCGTCCGACGTAGCGCAGCCGCGCGGCCTCCAGCAGCGCGCGCAACAGCAGCGCCGACCCGGGCGCCGTGCCCGCGTCCAGCAGGGCCGACGCCGCGGAGACCCCGGCCGGCGTCTCGACTGCCATGGCGCTGGAGGCTCCCTCGGACGGTGGACGGGGTCGGGGTCGGGGTCGGGGTCGGTCCGAGCCTCGCAGGCCCGGCGGCGACCCGCCCGGCCGCGGCCGGGGTGTGCGACGACCCGCACGGCGTGGTCGGCCGGTGGCGCGACGGCGGTCGCGCGGCGCCCGTGCACCGGCACCCCCGGCCGTGCCCGGTCGTCCGGTCTCGGACGGCGGGCCGCACCGGCGGAGCGCGGGGGGATCGTCGTCCTGCCACTGTCCCGCAAGGCCTTCCGAGTCCCGGGAATGGCCTCATCGGGTTGTTTACGGGTGCTCGTGAGAGTGACCGACGGGCTCCGGTCTGGACATGTGCACAGGTGGTGTCGGCACCGTCTGTCATGGCAGTGATGCGCTCTCCGGTCCCGGAGACCGACGTGATCGCCGGCCGCTACATCCTGGCGACCCACGTCGGTATCGGGTCGACGGCGACGGTGTACCGGGCGTGGGACCCGCACGAGGACCGGGTGGTCGCGGTCAAGCTGTTCCTCGACCGCTACGACGCCGATGGCGTGGACCGGCAGTGCCGTGAGCTGCGGACCATGGCCCACCTGGACCACCCGGGCCTGGTGCGGCTCCTGGGCGGGGGCGTCGACCGCGGCCGGCCCTTCCTGGTGGCCGAGCTCGTCGAGGGGGAGACGCTCGCGGCCCGGCTGGCCCGTGGCCCGCTGCCGGTCGAGCGGGCCGTCGCGATCGGCGCCGACATCGCGTCGGGGCTCGCGCACCTGCACAGCCGTGGGGTGGTGCACCGCGACGTGAAGCCCGCCAACATCCTGCTCTGTTCCGACACCGGCCGGGCGCGGCTCACCGACTTCGGCATCGCCCGCGTGCTGGGCCACTCCGTGCTGACCCGGACCGACGCCGTCCTGGGCACCGCGGCCTACCTCGCGCCCGAGCAGGTCGCCGGTGAGACCGTCGGGCTTGCCGCGGACGTGCACGCCCTCGGCCTGGTCCTGCTCGAGGCGCTCACCGGGGAGCGGGAGTACCCGGGGACCACGGTGGAGTCCGCCGTCGCCCGGCTGCACCGGCCACCGCGTGTCCCGGACGAGCTGCCGGCCCGGCTGCACCGGGCGTTGTCCGACTCGACCCGCCGGCACCCGGGGGACCGGCCGGCCGCCGCCGACCTCGCCCTCCGCCTCCGGCACCCCCGACGACCGCCGGAACTTCGGCGAGACGACGGGTCCGGACCGTCGTAGCCTGCGCGGGTGCCGGACATCACGACCTTGATCCTCGACGACCACGCCTGGTTCCGCCGACAGTTCGCCGCGCTGGACGAGCTCCAGGCCCGCGACTCCGACCCCCGTGAGCTCGCCCGCCTCTGGGAGCCGCTCGCCGCGCGCCTCGACGTGCACGCCCTCGCCGAGGAGAAGATCTTCTACCCGCAGCTCCTCGCGCACGGGGAGGACCCGGAGGACGAGACGCTCGACGCCATCGGGGACCACAACGAGATCCGCGACGGCGTCGCGCAGGCCGAGCGCAGCCCGGTCGGCAGCGGCCAGTGGTGGGAGGGGGTGTGGGCCGCCCGCCGCGCCAACGACGAGCACATGGGCGAGGAGGAGAACGAGGGCCTCGCCAACTTCCGCCTGAACGCCACCACCGGCCTGCGCGAGTCGCTCGGCCGGCAGTTCGCCGAGTTCCTCGACGCCCACCCCACCACCGCGGGCCTCGACAACTCCGACAAGGACCCCGAGGCTTACGTCGACGAGGTCCAGGCCGAGATCGACCCGTCCGACCCGACCCGTGACGGTCTCGGCATCGGCAGCCTGAAGGGGAAGTAGACGTGGCCGTGCACGACCACCTCCTGCGGGAGAAGGCACCCATCCCCACGACCGCCTGGAAGGCCGTCGACGACGAGGCGCGCGAGCGCCTGACCCCGCTCCTGGCCGGGCGCCGCCTCGCGGACTGGACCGGGACCGCGGGCTGGCAGACGTCGTCGGTCGACCTCGGTCGCTCGCAGCGCCTCGACGGGCCGCCGCCGGGCGTCGCCGTCGACGGCATCACGGCCCGCCTGCGCCGGGTGCAGCCGCTCGCCGAGTTCCGGGTCCCGTTCACGGTGTCCCGCGACGAGATCGACGATCTGCAGCGCGGCGCGCAGGACCCGGAGTTCGACGACCTCGCCCGCGCCGCCCGCGCGGCCGCCGCGATCGAGAACCGCGCGATCTTCCACGGCTGGCCGGAGGCCGGCTTCGCGGGCATCGCGGACGTCTCGCCCTACGACACCGTGGCCCTGGGCGACGACCCCGACACCTACCCCGGCGCCGTCGCCCGTGCGGTGGACCAGCTGCGCCGCAACGGCATCGAGGGCCCCTACGCGATGGCGATCGCGCCCGAGGGCTACACCCGCATCGTGGAGACCGCCGAGCACGGCGGCTACCCGCTGTTCGAGCACCTGAGCCGCATCCTCGGCGGGCAGATCCTGCGCGCCCACGGCCTCGACGGGGCCGTGGTCGTCAGCCAGCGCGGCGGGGACTTCCTGCTCGACGTCGGCCAGGACCTGGCGATCGGCTACTCCGACCACGACGCGCGCGAGGTGCATCTCTACCTGGAGGAGAGCTTCACCTTCCGCGCCGTCGAGCCGGACGCGAGTGTGCGCCTGCGCTGACCCGCGGACCCCCACCGGCCGTGCCCCGTCGTGATCCGGCGGGGCACGGTCGTGTGCGGAAACTGTGCCCCCGGCAGGACTCGAACCTGCGACCTAGAGATTAGAAGCTTTCACCTATCTGTTTCGATAGCCGGTGAACAGGGATTTCAGTGGCAGAGGGCCGGGCATCAATGGCTCCACGGGTGTGAGTGGGCGCGAGTTCGCGCCACGAATGGCTCCACGCCCGGTGGCTTGGGGCTCGGTTGTGCGCTATGGCGTAGCTTCGGGGGCTCATCCGACTGCCGTGGTCGCCCGGACCCTGTGCCCGCGGACGTCGAGCGCGCTGGTGGTGCGCTATCGGCAGAGAGTGTGTCCTTGGCGGAAGACGAGATCTCGCTGGAAGCCCACATCGCCCTGGTCGAGGAGCTTCCTCACCGCATCGCGACCGTGGTCGCCGCGGGAGTTCTGACCTCGTCGGAGGCGCAGGACGTCGTGTCACGGGCCAGGCTGTTGCTGCAGGCGAGGGTGGCGATCGAGAGCGCTGCCCGAGCCAGGTTCTGAGGTCCCATCGTCTGCATCCCCCATTTGGGGGATTACTGCCATGGTGGGCGTGTCGTTGTTCGGGGCAGGGGCTCCGGAGTGGCGCCCCGCGAATCCCGACCTCGGAGATGCGGCCCCGGACCCGGTCGCCCCGTCGGGCCGACACGAGGAGACCTCGTGTTTCACGGTTTCACGAAGAAGTTCCTGAACGACTCGATTGAGCGCAGCACCGACAACGCGATGGACCGTCGTCGCTTCCTGCGCGCGGCCGGGCTCACCGGTGCGGGGGTTGCCGGTCTCGGTGTTCTCGGCAGCGGCATCGCGTCCGCAAGCGAGGGCGGCCTGCTGGGCGGGCTCGGTCTCGGTGACAGCAGCAGCGAGGACGGCGGAGTCTCCGACGCTGCTGTCCTGAACTTCGCGCTCAACCTCGAGTACCTGGAGGCCGAGTTCTACTTGCGCGCGGTCACCGGCGAAGGTCTGAAGGACTCCCAGATCGACGGCAAGGGAGACCTGGGCGGCGTCACCGGCGGGTACAAGGTCCGTTTCGAGACGAAGATCGGCCGCCAGTACGCCGAGGAGATCGCGCAGGACGAGCGGGCGCATGTCGACTTCCTGCGCTCCGCCCTGGGCGAGGCCCGCGTGGCGCGTCCGGAGATCAACCTGCAGGAGGCGTTCACCGCCGCCGCGCAGGCTGCCGGGGTGATCGGCAAGAACGAGACGTTCGACCCGTTCAAGGACGAGACGAGCTTCCTGCTCGGCGCCTTCATCTTCGAGGACGTCGGCGTCACCGCGTACAAGGGCGCGGCGCCGTTGGTGTCGAACAAGACCTTCCTGGAGGCGGCCGCCGGTATCCTCGCCGTCGAGGCCTACCACGCAGGTCTGGTGCGGACCCTGCTGCTCCAGGGCGGCGCGGCCGACGTGGTCGGGAAGATCTCCGACGCCCGGGACTCGCTGGACGGGCCGTCCGACCTCGACCAGGGCATCGTCGACGGCAACGGCAACGCCAACATCGTTCCGGCCGACGAGAACTCGATCGCCTTCTCCCGCACCCCGGGCCAGGTTCTCAACATCGTCTACCTGAACCCCGAGGCCGTCACGTCGGGAGGCTTCTTCCCCGAGGGCGTCAACGGGACGGTCGACACCAGCGACGCGAACGGCTGACCTCCCGAGATACGTCGCCCGGACACAGACAGAAGGGCCGGTTCGCCACACTGTGGCGTACCGGCCCTTCTGTTCCTCGGGCTGGCTTCGCTCAGCCCTCCAGACCGGCGGTCTGGTCGAGGATGCTCTTCTGCGCCTGCTCGGTCGAGGCGCTGGTGCCCTGCTCGTTGGTCGAGTCGATCGAGTTGTCCTGGACGACGGACTGGCTGCTGCCGCCCTCGGAGTCCTCGTTGGCGAAGTCGCTCAGGCCCAGCACGTCGGAGACGTTGAAGGCGGGGTTGAGCTGGGTCACCGGGGCGAAGCTGGAGCTGCTCTGCTCGGTGGTGGACCCCTGCTCGCCCGACACGGTGCCCTCGGTGGTCTGGGACTGCTCGCGGGTGGAGTCGCCCTCGTCGGCGAACGCCATGCCGGCCACCCCGAGGGTCATCGGAACGGCCATCGCGGAGGCGACGAGGGTACGCACGGACTTACGCATGAATGCTCTCCTCTGAATGTGATGCACAAACGGGGAAGACCGAAGTGCTGAGTACGACGCTATAGGGCAGTCGCTGTTCGGGGCGCCGGGGGTGGGTGGTGAAAATCGCTGTAATGAGGTGAACGAAGTGGTCTCGGTCTGCGAAGCGTCGACCTGCGCGGGGCTGTGAACTGCGAGTATGCGAGACGGGTCGACTCTATATGGATCCTGCTATACGTTTCGGTTCGCACGGATCTGACGTCACTCAATGGAGTGAAAACTGCAAGGTGTCCAGCTGCGAATATTGTGCTGCCGCTGCTTGATGATCGTCATCTGTCGACGTGCAGAATGATCGCGGGATTGACGTCCCCGCGGACGATGGCCGCTGCCAGGTCGCGAAGAGGTTGCCCGCTGCGACGCGCATGGCTGCGCATGCAGGCGAACGCCGTGCCGACGTCCACGCTGCCGTGGGCGGCGAGCATCCCCTTCGCCTGCTCGACGACGACTCGACTCGTCAATGCAGTCCGGAGCTGGCTCGTCTCCACCGCGGTCCGTTCAGACGCCGCGGCTCGAAGCAGTGAGACGGCCGCCGCCTCGACCAGCACCTCGACCACCCGCAGGTCTGCATCCTCTGTTCCAGGCCCGAGCAGTAGTAGTGCACCGAGGGTGTCGCCCCCATGGCGGATGGGCAGAGCCCAGGCAGCGCCGACGCCCGCGGCAATCGCTTTCGTGGCGAACACGAGCCACCGGGATCGCTCGCGCCTCAGGTCCGGGCAGAGGACGGGAAGTCCGGTACGGGCACATTCACCGCCGGGCCCCTGGCCGAAGCCGGCCGACAGTGCTTCGAGGGGCTGCGCGGGGCCGGATCGCACGACGCCGCGCACGGCGCCCTCCGACAACATTGCTGCTCCCGCCGGTAGCCCGGAGACGCGGTGGACGGACTCCACGAGGTCTGTGAGAACAGGACCGGGGGCGCCGTCGTTCATCGCAACGAGCCTGAGTACAGCGGCTCCGACGTCTGCTGGAGTGTCCATCAGACAGTGTTCGAATGCTCACGCTGGTCCGGTTCTTGTTCCATACCCGGAAGACAGCTTGCGCTGTCCCGGAAGCCGACTCCGGCTTGAGGCGGAGGGGCTGACCGGGGCCGAATTGAGCGTCCCTCCGACGTAGCTCCGCGACCTGACGCGTGGGACCTCAGCGGAACGCGACGTGACGGCCGCGGCGGGTCGCCCGCTGGGTGTCAGCCGATCTACGCCGCGCGGCTCGTCGCCTCGTTGTCGTCGTGGGCGCTCGTCGAGAACGCGCCAGGCGTATCGTCGCGGGTGAACCGGTACAGATCCGAAAGGGCGACCGTTCATCATGGTGGAGGTAGCGGCCGGTCACGGTCGACGCGCAGATGTGTGGTTCAACGAGGCCAACCTGCGGCCTGTACTCGACCGAGCTGCCAACGAGGTCGGACTGGGTCACCCCGCAGTCGAACTGATCAGGATCGGGTCGAACGCCGTGTTCCGCCTCGGAGGCGGCGTCGTGGCGCGTATCGCTCCATCTGCTCGGTTGTTGGACAACGCGCGGCGGCAGATCGGCGTCGCCCGTTGGCTCGCCGATGCCGAGTACCCGGCAACGCGGGCAGTCGCAGTCAAGCAGCCCGTGGAGATCGACGGGGTGGTGGTGACGTTCTGGGAATCGATCTCCAGCCAAGAGGTCTACGCGCCGCTCGCGGACGTCGGACGCCTGGTCCGACGGCTGCACGACCTCCCGCAGCCGCCGGGACTCACTCTGCCGACTCTCGCGCCCTTCGGGCTTCCTGGCGACCCCCTGCCGTCGTTCGTGGGGCTGGACGATGCGGACGCCGCGTACTTGCGATCGCGAATAGCTTGGTCCCGGGAGGCGTTTCCCGACCTGCCCTTCACGCTGCCGGCGGGGCACGTTCACGGTGACGCGAACGTGGGAAACGTGATCTGTGACGACTCGGGTGCGCCCGTTCTGATCGATCTGGACAGTTTCTCCGTTGGCGCACGCGAGTGGGACCTCATTCAGACGGCA
The DNA here is from genome assembly GCF_024124365.1 of Pseudonocardia sp. McavD-2-B. Taxonomy (NCBI): domain Bacteria; kingdom Bacillati; phylum Actinomycetota; class Actinomycetes; order Pseudonocardiales; family Pseudonocardiaceae; genus Pseudonocardia; species Pseudonocardia sp. McavD-2-B. Next base: position 22,251 of record NZ_JAMXSG010000026.1, on the reverse strand, counting down.
CTGTTCTACGACCGCCTCGGGTGGCATGACGAGTCCGAGTACCGTGATTTTGTCGAAGCCTACGGATATGACCTCATGGAGTGGGGCGGATACGGGTCCCTCGCCGACATGCGTGAGATCGCGATGACGACCTGGATCGCCAAGAAGGCGGCCACATCGGCCGGAGCAGCAGTCGAGGCGGCGAAGCGCGTCGCCGCGATCCGGACCGGCGGGAGCAGGCAGGACTGGGGCGCCTACTGACCGTTCGGGGTCCATAGGGCGCTCGTTCGGGCACCCTCCACGAAGTCGCGGACAGCCGCGCTGCGCGCGTGCCTGGTGAGGCGCTGCCGGAACTCCCCGACATACCCCCGGCACCGTGCAGAGTCCAGGCCCTCGCCGACGGCGAGCGCCTTTGCCGCCACCCGGCACCCCTCCTCGACGTCCCCCGCGTCGAGATGAGCGTCGGCGAGCACCATCGCCACAAAGAAGTCGCTACGCAGGTAGTCGCCCGATGCCGAGGCCAACGCCGTCGTCGCGTGCACTACGGCTTCCTGTGGCCTGCCGAGGTCGCGCTGGCAGTGGCCCAACTCCGCCGCGAGCTCAGCCGCGTCGAAGTAGCCGATCCACTCCGGCCCGTCTCCGGAGACGTGGCTCCCGAAGTTCTCCACCGCGGCGTTCATCGCCCGGTCGCAGGCGTCGGCCTCACCGAGTCGTGCCAGGGCCCGGGCCTCCATGATGTGGAAGTGCGACCGCAGGATCGGGACGCTCACCGACTCGGTTCCGAGACGTGCGGCCCGGGCCAGGTTCGCCGCTTCGCGGTGGCGGCCGACGAAGCTGGCCTGGTGGCTCATTGCGTCGAGCAGGCTCGCGGCGAGGAGCCGGTCACCGCCCGCGTCGGCGAACCCGAGAGCCTGGATGAAGTAGCGCTGCGCAAGCCCATGGCTTCCGGCGTCGTACGACATCCATGCGGCGAGCTGTGTCGCCTCACCCGCCGCGACAAACAAGGCTCGCCGGACGTCCGGCTCGGCACGGGCGCGGAGCAGGCGCGGCAGCTCCCCGCGTAGGTACTGGACCAGAGCGGTCCGCGCGTGCGCGCCGCCGAACGTGCTGTCGAGCCGGTCGAAGGTCCCCCGCATGGTGCGCAGTCGCTCGACGTCGGCCATGCCGACCTTGCGTGGCCCGGCGCCGTCGCTGAGCTGCTTCTGCGCGCCGACGAGCCAGGCCACGGACGCCTCATTCCACGCCGCCACGCTGGTGGGTGCCTCTGCGACGGCCGCGGCCCCGGTCAGGTCGGCCTCCAGCAGCTCGGCGACGTTGCCGACGCCGTCGTCGGGTCGCTCGGGATAGGCGAGCCCCAGATCGGGCGATGTCGTGACGAGAGTGCGGAACCCGAGTTCGTCAGCATCGATGCGACGACCCAGACGAGTGCAGAGCGCTTCCCGGATTCCCTCCCTCGTCGCGTCATCGCGCGGAGTGACTCCGGAAAGCCACCGGCTGACATAGGTGTGGTTGTAGGACCGGCCGGCCGTGCGTGCGGCTTTGGATTCTGAGACGGCGCGGGCGAAGCGCTTCCGGCCGATCTCGCCGGCTCTGTCGAGAAAGCCAGCCTCGATCATCAGCGCGGCGAGTCGCTGGTTCGCAGCCACCATTCACCACCCCGTCCCGCTGTGCCTGCCGTACCAGTGTGCCCCCTTGTGTGCCCTCCCGGATGTCTTTCCGGAGATCCACGCTCATGTCCATGAAGTCCTCTGGATCCATCCCTTCCCACAGGAGCAGCTCATGAGCATCGCGGAACGCGGTCCCGCGCGGCCGTCCTTCTACACCGCGGCCGAGACGGCGGAGATCCTCCGCCTCGACGAGTCGACGCTGTACCGGCACCTCCGGAGCGGTTCGTTCCCCGGGGTCAAGATCGGCGGCCGGTACGTCGTGCCGAGCGCGGTGATCGACCGGCTGGTCGACGACGTGCTGGTTACCGGTCGGTGCGTCGACCTCGGGGCCTGGACCGAGGAGTGGCGCCGTCAGCAGGCCACGGCGAGCGCCGCTCTCCCCGGTGCTATCGCCCGCCTCGCGGGTGGGGGCGCGTGATGGGCAGCGTCGGAGTTCTGATCTTCGGTGCGGTGCTGGGGGCCTTCATCTGCGCGAAGGCGCGGGTCGCGATCGGTGCGGTCGCCTTCTCCTTGATCGCGCTGGTGCTGTTCATCGCCACGCCGGTCGGATCCGGGCTGCCGGAGGCGATCAGCACCTTCGTCTCGGCGTTCGACCAGGCCGCCACCCCCGCCCTGAACGGCGCGGAGTCCGCGGGGGCCGGGTCATGAGGGCGGCCGCGGCTTCCGGGGTGAGGGACCTCGCCCTCACGGCCGGGCGGGCCGAGAGCCCGGGCGGACCCGCCTGCGGCGGGGCGGAGGGCCGTCCGGCCCGAGTTTGGCCCGGCCTCACTCAGATTAGGAAGTGGTCCAGCGCGGCCGGGGTGGTCGCGTCGCGTGTCGAGGACCGGGCTGTGACGGGGTCCTGGTGCGGTGTCGGGGTTGGCTGGCATCGAGGAGGACGTCGGGATGGGTGCAGTGAAGACACTCTCGCGTGGGGATCGGAACCGGAACCTGCGGTTGCAGCAGCTGCGGGAGCTGGTCCCGGTGACCAGCGCGGTGGTGGGGATCGATCTGGCCGACCGCAAGCAGGTCGCGGCGGTGATCGATCACGACTCGAAGGTTCTGGCCCGCCAGACCCGGTTGTGTCGGGCGTGGGAGCTGGGAGAGCTGCTGGACTGGGCACTCGCGGTGGCGCGGGAGGCCGGGTTCTCCTCGGTGACGGTGGCCTGCGAGGCGACCGGGCATCGGTGGCGGATCGTGGAGAAGCAGGCTGCCGAGCGTGGGCTGAGCATGGTGTGTGTGCTGCCGCTGCTGGTGTGGCGGGCCCGCGAGCAGGAGGACCTGACCCGGGACAAGTCCGACCCGAAGGACGCGATGTTGATCGCGCGGTTGGCCTGTCGCCTGCACTGTTATGTGCCCGAACGCAGCGACGAGACGTGGTCGCGGCTGCGGCATCTGGGGGCGCGGCGGTCGAGGTTGCTGACCGAGTCGACGGCGTGCGCGCATCAGGTCCGCGAGCTCATGGAGAGCGTGTGGCCGGCGGTGTTGGAAGCGGCGCGCCGGCCGGTGGAGTCGGCGTCGTGGTGCGCGGCGATGGCGGTGGTGATGCGCCGCGCGGTCGGCGGGGACCTGTCGCCGGTGCGGCGGATGGGGCCGGCCAGGTTCGTCGCGGCGGTGCGCCGCGAGCTGGTCACGTGGGGGTCGGCACGGATCTGTCTGCGGATCGTGCGGGCGGTGTTCGAGCGGCTCGACGACGTGGTGGGGATGGTCTCGCATCGGCATGGCGCGTTCGAGCGGGCCGGGTTCGTGATGGAGGACTGGCGCTCGGCGCAGACCCGGCTGGCCGAGGTGGCGGCGCGGATGGTCGCGATCCTCGACGAGCTGGAGTTGGTCGAGCTGGTGTCCTCGATCCCGGGGGTGTCCCCGCTGGGGGCGGCGACGGTGCTGGCCGAGACCGGGGACCCGGCCCGGTTCACCTCGGCGCGGGCGTTGGTCAAACACGCCGGGCTGTGTCCGCGCGACAACTCCTCGGGAACCTTCCAGGGTCGGGGTCGGCTCTCGGGACGCGGGCGCCCGGAACTGCGGGTCGCGGCGTGGCGGGCCGGGTGGGGAGCCCAGCACGTCAACCCGGTCCTGGCCGAGCGGTATCGGCATCTGACCCGCCGCGAACGCAACCGGCTGCACCCGGCCCAGGCCCGGGTCGCCTGCGCGGCGAGCCTGCTGCGCTGGCTGCATACCGTCGTCGTGCGCAGAGTCCCCTGGGACGCCGAGGTCGCGGCCGGACGCCGGGTCCCGACCGACCGGGCGGACGGGCGGATCGTGCTGGTCGGGGCCGCCGCGGCCTGACCTGTGTTCTTCGTCTGTCCCGGTTCGGGGCGGGCGACCGTGACGGCCCGGCAGTCCAGCCGGCGCCCCGGGTGAGCAAGCTCGTCTCACTCAAGGAGACATCCCCTGTTCACGGCCCGACCCGGGCCGGTGGTGGTGATCTCGACCTTGATCCTGAGCAGCTCACTCCTCTGTTCCACCAAGCCCGATTCACGTTGTCGGACACCGCCGCTGCGCCATGTCGCGCGGTAGTCCGTTTGTCCTATACCGGGAAGAACAGAGCGAGTGGGACCACCCACAGCGCCCGGCACGACCGGGACCGTCCACGAGCGGGGCGGGCACGACGGCCTGGCGGCCGCCGACCCGTGACCGAGCGGCTTCGCCGCGCTGTGTTCACCGGCAGCGCCGGGCCTGATGGTGCGGGCTTGCCCCTCCCGCGTCCAGGGCGCCTGCGGCGTCGCTACGCGACAGCGCTTCGCGCTGCCCTGGACCCGCGAGCCTCTGCAAGCCCTGAGGGCACGCCCCAAGGGGCAGGCGCACGGCCTGCCCCACCTGGGGACGGCCCGGCGCTGACCCCCGCACGGCAGCGGGGCTCGATGACCACGGGGCTTGCGCTACAGCTCCTTACGTTGATCAAGGGCGCTCCGCTGGCGCTACGCGCCGCTGCGCGACCGGCCTACGGCCGGCCCTTGAGTCCGAGCCTCGGAGGCCGTGCGCGCCTGACGGCGCGGTGGCGGACGGGACGCCGCCACCGGGAGGCCGGACCGGCCGACCCTCCTCACCCCTTCTGGAGGCCAGCATGACCGCGATCTTCCTGCCCGGCCCGCCCGTCGTGGACCTGGACGACGACCCCGTCGACCTGGTCGACGTGACCGACCTGGTGTGCCCGGGCTGCGCCGGCCCGGTCGTCGACGCCCCGCCCTCGGGCTGGCCCGCCCGCGCAGGCCGCTGCCCGGACTTCTCCCACCTCGACGGGTCGGTGCTCTGCCCGGACTCGCTGGGTCGGGTCCCGGACCCGGTCGAGGCGGCGTCGCTGCGCTACGGCCTTACCGACGCCGGGGCGACCGCGGCCGTGGACGAGGCGTGCGGGCGGTCGGCGTGAGCGCCCGTCCGTCGCCGGAGTGGGCGGTCCCGGAGCGGGTCGCCGAGCGCGAGGACCTGGACCCGCGGTTGCTGCGTCCGACCGGTCGCACGGACCGGTTGCAGGTGGTGGTCGAGCACTACGTGCCGGGTGCGGGTCGGTGCCCGGGGTGCGGGTGGCCGGTGCTGCGCCGTGAGGAGTGTCCGTCGCGGCAGGTCGCGGTGTGCCTGCTGGACAACCGGCCGTTGCCGGTCCGGCTCGCGCACCTGGCCGACGTCGTGCCCGATCCGCCGCGCCGGCCGCGACAGCGCGGCGGATCGGGACGAGCAGCGCCGGGTCGAGGACGGGTTGCCGGGGTTGTTCGACGCCCCGGCGAGGGCTCCGGAGCGGTGGCAGCCGTGAACAAGCAGCGACAGACGCAGCAGATGGGACGGCCCGGCGACGGGTTCTTGGCGGAAGCACACCGCCGGGCCGCTCTCACCAACCAACAGGAGGTAGGAGAGATGTTCACCGTAGACCCGACGCCCAGCGTCGGCGAGGAGCTGGACTGGCGGGCCGGTGCGGCTTGCCGCGACGTCGACCCGGAGCTGTTCTTCCCGACCCCGATCGACGGTGCCGCCCTGGTGGCGGCGGAGCGGCGGGCGCTGTCGGTGTGCCGAGTGTGCCCGGTCCTGAACGCGTGCCGGTCGTGGGCGATCGTCGAGCAGCCGCACGGCATCGCCGGTGGGCTGACCGAGGACGAGCGCCACCGCGCCCGCCAGACGATGCCCCGCCTGGCCGGGTGCGCCGACGGCCCGGCCGTAGTGCCCGGCCCGTCGCTGCGCACCGACCGAGCCCCGGCCATCGCCGCAGGCCGCACGGCGCTCACCGCCGGAGCCGACCGCGGAGACATCGCCCGTGCCCTGGGCGTGACCCGCCGGACCGTGGACCGCCGGGCCGCCGCCCTCGCCATCTCCGCCGGAGGTGGTCGGTGATGGGCGAGCCGTTCAGGGTGTCGGAGTCCGGGCGGGCCGCCGGTCGGATTCGGGAGCTGGTCCGCCGGATCGCGGTCGAGGTGTTCGGCACGACCGAGACCGAGGTCCCGATTCCCGGGTTCACGGTGTTCACCGACCGCAAGCTCGACGACCCGCTGGCCGGGGTCCGGGCCGCGTTGCTGATGCGCAGCGTCGCGGAGGCTCAGCTCTACGACTACGCCCGCTCCGCCCGTGCGGCCGGGCGGTCGTGGGACGAGATCGGCGCGGTCCTCGGGCTGTCGACCGGCGGGGTGCCGGTGGGGGAGGAGGCGTTCGACTGGCTGGTCTGCGGCCGAGTTCCGGACCCCGAGCGCAAGGGGATCCGGTCGTGGCGCACGCCCTCGGCGTACTGGCGCTGCACCAGCTGCGATGCCCAGGTCACCGACGACGGACCGTTCGAGTCCCACCCCGCCGACAACGAAACCGGCCACACCGACTCCTGCACCCGCCACCAGGCCGACATCGCCGCGTGGAAGCAGCGGACGGGATGGGACGACTAATGAGCATCCTGTTCAGCTCCACCACTCTCGTCCTGGCCGCGTTCGCCGGGGGCGCCCTGCTGGCCTGGGCGCGTGGGGCCCGCGGCCTGGCCGCCGGCCTCGCTGCGATCGCGCTGCTCCCGGCCGCCACGATCGTCACCGCCCTCTCGTGGCCCGCCCTGGTCGCCGTCGCCGGGCTGGCGGTGGTGATCGTGTGGCACCGCTGGACCCGCTCCTCGGCGACCGTGTCGCGGTGGGCGTCCCGGTCCCGGCGCAAGGTCGGGGTCGCGTCCAGTCTGGACATCGTCCGGCACGCCGGAACGTTCGCGGTCCGGCGCCGTACCGGCACCGTCCGCCCGTCGCTGGCCGGGCTGCCCCGGCTCCAGCGGTGGCGGCTCGCGACGACCGAGGCCGCGGTCGAGCTGTGCCGCACCGGTGCGTTGCGGGTGTGGGCGTTGGTCGAGGACGTCGTGATCGTCGTCGGTGGTCCCCGCACCGGTAAGACCGGCTGGCTCGCCGGGCGCGTCCTCGACGCCCCCGGTGCGGCCCTGGTGACATCCACCCGCACCGACCTGCTCGACCTCTGTGCGCCGATCCGGCGCCAGGCCCGCGGGGAAGTGTTCGTGTTCAACCCGGCCGGGCTCGGTGGCCGGGTCTCGACGATCACGTTCGACCCGCTGACCGGCTGTGCCGACCCGGTGACTGCGACCGAGCGAGCGACGGACATGCTCGCTGCCGTCGCCTCCGGCAGTGGTGGGGATCGGGAGTTCTGGGACGGCCAGGCACGGCGCGTGCTGGCCGCGCTGCTGCACGCTGCTGCCCTGGGCGGACGGCGGATGGCCGACGTGCTCGGGTGGGTCGCCGACCCCGACGCGGCCGGCCGCGAGGTCCCCGCTCTGCTGCGGCGGTCGGGGGTGACCGCGTTCGAGCAGGACGCGATGCAGTTCATCACCACCAACGAACGCACCCGTAGCTCGATCACCTCCTCGGTGATGCCCGCTCTCGGCTGGCTGACCCACCCGGCCGCCGCTGCGGCGGCCGAGCCAGGCGCAGGGTTCGACGTCGCCCGCCTCTTGGACGGGCGGGCGACGGTGTTCCTGCTCGGCGCCGAGGAGGCCCAGACCGCACCCCTGGTGTGCGCGCTGACCGGGCACATCGCCCGCGAAGCCCGACGGCTCGCCGCAGGGCAGCCGAAGGGCCGCCTGGACCCGCCGCTCGGACTGTTCCTCGACGAGGCCGCCCTCATCAGCCCCGTCCCGCTGGAGTCCTGGACGGCGGACATGGGTGGTCGGGGTGTGACGATCCTGTGCGCGTTCCAGTCCCGCGCCCAGCTCCTCGCCCGCTGGGGTGAGCACAAGGCCGCCACGATCCTGAACAACACCGCCGCGGTCATGATCTTCGGCGGGACGCGGGACAAGGCGGACCTGGAGTTCTGGTCCACCCTCGCCGGAGAGCGCGACGAGAAGGTCACCACGACCGACGAGCACGGCCGCGTCGCCTCCCGGTCGGTGCGCAAGGTGCCCGTGCTCGCCCCGGCCCAGATCGCCAACCTGCCCGCCGGGCGAGTCGTGGTCATCCGGCGCGGGATCGCCCCAGTGATCGGCCGGACCCGCATGGCGTGGAAGCGGTCCGACGTCCGTCGGCGGGCGCGGCTGATGCGCCGAGTCGAGGCCGAGTCCCGTCGCCACCGGCGCAACGAGGCGGTCCGGGTGTGGGCCGACGCCCAGCTCGAACGCGTCCTGGTGGTGCTCGCCGCGCGCTGGTCTGCCCGGTTCGGGGAGGCGTTGGAGCGGGTGCGGTCGTCGAACCGGATGTTCGCTGAGCTGCGCGCCATCCGCCACGGCGGCGACGACCAGGCCACCGAGGCGACCGCGCTGCACGAACCGTCTCCCGGCGACGGCTCTGGAGGGACGGCGGGCCCGGCAGGGCCTGTTGACGGTGCGGGTGACGGGCGGTGGCAGCGATGAACGACCGCTACGAGCTGTGGACCCCGGCCGAGGCCGTCGACCGGCTCGCGGCCGAGCTGCCCGGCGGGCGGGCCGACGCCGAGCAGGTCATCGCCTCCTACCTGCGTGACGCGACCGGTGTGCATGGTCGTCCGTCGTCGGGGTGGCGGCTCGATGAGTTCGATCTCGACGACGCTCGCGCCCGCTTCGGATGGGTCGACTTCGCGGGCGGGGAGACAGTCGCCGCCGCCCGCGCCCGGGCCGATGCTGCCGCGATCGCGGCGATCCGGGAGGCGCGTGGGACGTCGGCGGTCACCGAGCGGGCCCGCCTGGAAGGGCTGCACTCCGACGTGGAGATGTGGGGCTATCGCGCCCACACGGTCGGGCTCGACGAGCTGACCAACACCACCGCGTGCGATCCGCAGCCCCGGCTGGTGACCGTCGCCCGGGAAGGGCGGGAGCGCTCGCACCACGAGGCCACCGCCGCGCACGACGCCCGCGTTCTGGCCGCCGAAGCCGCGGTCACGGCGGCCGCGCTGGATCACTACGAACCCGCCGACGACGCCGAGCACCAAGACGATGAGGAGGACCGAGTGAACACCCCCGAGGACGGCCACGCCCGCGAGGAGGTGAGCACCGACGAGCGCAGTGACCGGGACCGGGTGCTCTACGAGGGCCCGGGGGCGTTCGCGGGCGGGCTGTGGTTCACCCCCGACCTCGCGGTGGAGGGCGGGGTCCGGTCGCTGACCGAGGCCGAGATGGCACGGGTCTGTGAGCTGGTGCGCCAGACCCAGGCCGACGCCGTCGAGTTGGCCGAGGCCGCGGAGCCGCCCGCGGGGCGGACCCCGTCAGCGGCGGTGGATGTGGACGGGGCGGGGTGGGAGCGGTGATGCCCCCACCCCCGCAGACCCCCGACGGCACCGGGACCGAGGTCGTCGTGGCCGGGCTGGCCCGCGAGGTCGACGTGCTGCGTCGCCGGGTCGACGGCCTGGACCCGCTCACCGCCCGGGTGGACCGGCTCGACGAGATGGCCGCACGGACCGCGGACACGTTGAAGACCGTGGTCGGGCGGAAGGCGAAGCCGCCGGCGCCGTCGTGGCTGCTCGCCCCACCGACGACGGCGAGGTCGCCGGGCTTGTCGAGGAGCTGAGCGCGTGGCTCGGGGCGGTGTTCCTGCGCTACCCCGACGGCGCCTCGGTGCTGCCGGAGTGCTGGCTGTGGCACCCCGACGTGGTCGAGGAGCTGCTGTGGTTGATGCACGCGTGGTTGGCCGCCTACCAGGGCTCCGACGCGTCGGTGGCCGCAGCGGGGGACTGGCACGACCGCCAGCGCCCCGGCGTGACTTCCCGGATCCGTAAGAGCGCGGGGTCGTGCTCGATCGAGGCCCATCAGACCCGCCCCGGCTGGGCGGCCCCCGGTGGGGCGCCGGTGCCGGTGCCGGGGCTGGAGCACGCGTCTGCGATCACCGGGTGGTGGGCGCAGCACCGCGACCAGGCCCCGCCCGAGCCCGCCCCAGCCGTCAGCCCGATCGGGGGTGTCCTCGGATGAGCATCAGCAGCGGCAGCAGTGGTGCGGGTCGGTGGGGTCGGGCCGCGGTGTGGCTTCCGGGCCTGGCCGTCGCCGTCGGCGCCGCGGTCGCGACCGCGCACGGCCTGTTCGAGGTCGCCGTCGCCGCTCGGGTCCCGGTCGCGGTGGCGTGGATCTACCCGCTGATCACCGACGGCCTCGCGCTGGTCGCCTACACCGCGACCGCCCGGCTGCGGGGCGGCGCGGCCCGCTACGCCTGGTTGGTGGTGATCGTCGCCGCCGGGCTGTCGGGTCTGGCGCAAGCGGTGTTCCTGGCCGGGCCCGCCCCGGCCCCCGGGGCGCCGCCGGCGGAGGCGGACGCGGTGCTGCGGTTCGGCGTCGGGGCGTGGCCCGCGATCGCCGCGGCCGTCGTCGCGCACCTGCTCTACCTCTTGGCCGAGACGCCCAGCGACGAGCCAGCGGATGACCGGGTCCGGCCCGAGCCCGAGGGCCCGGTCGGGCCGCCGGTTCGGGCGACCATCACCGTCCCGCCGACCGGCCGGACACTGGTGGAACGCCCGGACACGGTGGAACGCGGGACAGGTGTCCCACCCGCGCTGGACGGCCCGGTGATCCCGGGCCCGCCGCGGCCGGTGTCCCACCCGGCACCCCGTCGGACCGTCCGGCCGGACCGTCCTGCGCCGTCGGTGACGGGCGGGTCGGGTGTGGGCGCGCAGGAGCGCGCCCGCACCGCCGCCCTTACCCACCGCCAGCGCCACGGCGCCCTCCCGACGGTGCGCGAGCTGGAGGAGCTGGCCGATGTCGGCCGGGGAACCGCCGCCCGAGCGCTCCAGCAGCTCCGCGACACCCAGAAGCAGGCCCCGAGCGGCCTGCACCTCGTCCCCGACGAGCCCCAGAACAGGACCCAGCCATGAACCCGAGCAGCCAGACCAGCAGCACCAGCACCGAGACGAGCAGCAACAGCAGCGAGAGCGAGCAGAAGACCAGAACCGAGAACGACTACACCGAACAGACTAAGAACACCCCAAGATCAAGAGACTCACACCGAGGCATCACGATCCGAGGGGGCGGGCCGGCCTCCGGCCGGCCGCGCCGCACCCATGTCCGAACCGACCGCCCCGCGGCCGTCTCCGACGGGTCGGCCCTCGACTTCATGATCGTTTCGGGGTGGTCGGGGTGCTGAGGATCGCCACCGGCTACTCCCCGGACTATCTGCTGAAGGAGGTCGCGACGGGGCGGGAGAACTACTACACCGGCGCTGTCGCCGAGGGGGAGCCCCCGGGGCGCTGGTGGGGCGCCGGGGCCGAGCAGCTCGGCCTCGCCGGGCTGGTCGACGCCCAGGACATGCGCGCGCTCTATGAGCGGTTCCTCGACCCGCGGGACGGCGGGTTCCGGGATGTGTCCCAGTGGGACAGCGTCCCGACGTTGGGACACACCGGACGCAAGTACCTGTCCGAGGACGACCTGTACGCCCAAGCGTTGGAACGGGAGCCGGACGCGGCGGCGGAACGCCGCGCCGAGCTCCGTACCGAAGCGGGCAAGGCGGCCCGGCACAACGTCGCGTTCCTGGACGCCACGTTCTCGGTGCAGAAGTCGGTGACGCTGCTGCACACCGCGTTCGAGGCCCGCGAGGTCGCCGCCCGCCAGGCCGGGGACGAAGCCACCGCCAACGCGTGGGGGGAGTTCCGGCAGGCGGTGGAGGACGCGATCTGGGCGGGCAACAACGCAGCGCTCGCGTACCTGGAGGACAAGGCCGGGTATGCCCGGATCGGGCACCACGGCGGCGCGGCGGGGCGGTGGGTGGACGCGCATGCGTTCACCGTGGCGTCGTTCTTCCAGCACGACTCGCGGGACCGGGACCCGCAGCTGCACATCCACAACGCGGTCCTGAACCGGATCCAGGGCCCTGATGGGTTGTGGCGGACCCTGGACTCTCGCGCGATCCACCGCTGGCGCGCCGGGGCCGGGGCGGTGGGGGAGCGCACTACCGAGGAGCGGCTGGCCGCGACGATCGGGACGCTGGTCGCGACCCGCCCGGACGGGAAGTCCCGCGAGGTCGTCGGCGTCTCCGCGGAGGCGATGTCGCTGGTGTCGAATCGCCGTCATGCGGTGACGGCGAAGGCGGCGGAGCTGATCGAGGCGTTCGAGACCCGCTACGGCCGGGCCCCGAACGGGGTCGAGCGCGACCGGCTGGCCCAGCAGGCCGCCCTCGCGACGCGGGCGGCGAAGTCGCACGACGGGGAGACCCGCGGGGACATGCTGGACCGGGTCGCCGCCCGGTTGCAGGCCGACATCGCCGGCGGGCTGGCCGGGATCGCCGACGCCGCCCTGGCCACCCGCCGCGACGGGGTCGCGCCGCAGGCGTTCAACCCCCAGGCCGTGATCGAGATAGCGCTGGAGGACGTGTCGTCGCGTAAGTCCGGGTGGACCCGTTCGGATCTGGTGCGGGCGGTCAACGCGGCGCTGCCGGACTACCTCGGGGTCCCCGGTGGCGGGGACGTCGCGGTGCTGCTGGACCAGCTCACCGACCACGCGCTGGTCTATGCGATCGCGTTGGAGTCCGAGCGGCCCGGGTCGGTGCTGCTGCCCGATGACCTTCGCGTGGCGAACGGGGAGTCTGCCTATCTCGCGCCGGGTGGGCGGGTCTACTGCACCCCCGAGCAGGTCCGCTCGGAGCGGATCCTGCTCGCCGCCACGCAGGCCCGTGATGGGGCGGCGTTCACCGGTGCGCAGGCGGAGCGGTTCCTGCGCACCCTTCGCAGCGAAGGGCTCGAACTCGGTGTCGACCAGGCCGCCGCCGTGCGCGGGATCCTCACCTCTGGCGCCCGGGTCGAGACCCTCGTCGGCCCGGCCGGAACTGGGAAGTCCTACGTCGTCGGGAACCTCGCCCGCGCCTGGGCCGACCCCGACCTACGCCCGGCCGGTAGCCCGGGTAGTGGGGCTGGGCGGGTGTTCGGTCTGGCGACCAGCCAACGCGCGACCGAGGTCCTGACCGCCGAGGGGCTGACGGCGTCGAACATCGCCCGCTGGCTCGCCACCCAGGACCGTCTCGCCGCCGCCCCGGCCGAGCGCCGGACGGTAGCCGGTGACGAGGCGTGGCGGCTGCGGGAGGGTGACCTGCTGGTGATTGACGAGTCCGGGATGACCGACACCGCCGCCCTCGCCAAGATCCACGCCCGGGCCGACGAGGCCGGGGCGAAGCTGCTGCTGGTCGGGGACCACCGCCAGCTCGCCGCGGTCGGCGCCGGCGGCGGCATGGACCTGCTCGCCACCGCCGGGTCCCGCTACGAACTCGCCGACGCCCGCCGGTTCAGCGCCGGGTGGGAACGTGACGCGTCCCTGCGGCTGCGCGAGGGCGACCAGACCGTGCTCCGCGCCTACCACCAGCAGGGCCGCCTCCTGGACTCCGGCACCCGCAACGACGCTGAAGCCTCCGCGGCGCGGGGCTGGCTGGCCGACCACCTCGCGGGGCGGCGGTCGCTGCTCCTGGTCGACACCAACGAGCAGGCCGCGCGCCTCTCAGCCGAGATTCGGGCCGAGCTGGTCCGCCTCGGCCGCGTCGAGGAAGCAGGGGTGCGGCTGGGGCTAGACGGCACCACCGCCGGGGTCGGCGACCTGGTCGAGGCCCGCCACAACGCCCACCACCTCGCCGGGTTCGAGGGCAACCGGCGCGGCCCGCACAACCGCGACCGCTACCGAATCACCGCCGTCCGCGACGACGGAACCCTGGAAGTCACCACCGACACCCACGGCGACGTCGGATCGGCCCGCGGCCCGGCCGTCGGCGCGCGGATTGTGCTCCCGGCGACCTACGTGGGCGAGCACCTGGCCCTCGGCTACGCCGGGACCACCCACGCCGGGCAGGGCGCCACCGTCGACACCACCCACACCGTCGTCACCCCCACCACCCGCGCGAACTCCCTCTACGTCGGGATGTCCCGCGGCCGCGACCGCAACACCGCCCACGTCACCACACGGATCGCACCCGACGATCCGGCCGACGGCACGCCCGAGCGGCACGAGCTGCACCGCGACCCCGTCGCCGTGCTCGCCTCGATCCTCGACGCCGCCGATCACGCCCTCGACCGGTCGGCGGTGGCGATCGCGACCGAGTCCGCTGAGGAGGTCGAGAGCGCCCGGACCGTGGCCGAGTTGCTCGCCGATGCCGCCCAGCTCGCTGCGACCGAGCGCACCGCGGCCTCGCTGGACCGTCTTGTTCACGACGGGGCGCTGACCGGGGAGCAGCGGGCCCGGATCGCGGCCGAGGACGGCACCGCCGCCCTGACACGGGTCCTGCGTCGCGCCGAGCTGGCCGGGCACGATCCGCACGCCGTACTCGCCGAGGCCGTCGAGCGCGGGCCGCTCGCCGGGGCGCGCAACGTCAGCAACGTCGTCTACTCCCGCATCCGCGACCAGCACCGCCTCGACCCCGTCGGGGAACGCTGGACCGACTGGATCCCCCGCACCGACAACCCCGAGTGGAGCACCTACCTGCACCGCCTCGCCGAGACCGCTGATCAGCGCGCCGATGACCTCGGCACCGCCGCGGCCGCCGAGCCGCCCGCGTGGGCGGTCGAGGCGTTCGGCGACGTCCCGGCCGAGCCGTCGGCCCGGCAGCGGTGGTGCGACGACGTCGGGCGGGTCGCCGCCTACCGCGAGGTCCGCGGCCACAACGACCCGGCCGACGCACTCGGCCCGGCCCCGAAGCCCGGGCAGGTGGAGGAGTTCGCCGCGCACCGGGCTGCCTGGCGGGCACTCGGGCGGCCGGAGATCGACCGCGAGCACCTGGAGCTGTCCAACGGCCAGCTCCGCATCCGCGTCCGCGCCTACGAACGCGAGCTGGCCGCCGCACCCCGCTACGTCGCCAACGAGCTTGCCGGGACCCGCCAGGCCGCGGAGGCGCAGCGTCAGGACGCCGCGGTCACCCGCGCCGCCCTCGACGCCGCCCCCGACACGGCGGAGCGGGAGCGGCTGGCCGAGCGGGCCGCCGGGGCCGAGGCGATGGCGGCGCTGCTGGAGCAGCGGGCCGCGCAGCTCCAGAAGGTCGACGATGCCCGCGGGATGTGGCTCGCTCATACCGCGCAGACCCGGGTGCAGGCGGAGTTGTCCAAAGCCGAGCTGTCCGCACGGGATGCCGCCGACGACCCGGACGACCGGGTTACCGCCGCCGAGTGGAAGGCCGCCCACGACGCCGCGGTCGCCGAGGACGAGAAGTACCGCGAGATTACCGAGGACGACATCCACGACCAGGCTCCCGACGACGGCGACGCCGTCGCCGTCGAGCAGCGCGGCGCCGAGGTGGCGGACAACCGCCGCAACGACGTCCGCGAGATCGCCGCCGTTCGTCCGGAGCCGGTGGGGGAGGACGTGGTGCGGGTGCCGGAGGCGGCCGAGACGACGGATCACCTCGACCACGCCGGCCAGATCCTCGATGAGATCCGCTACCGCGACACCATTGTCGATGACCACGACGAGCGTGCCGCCGAGCTCACCCGCTGGCACGCCGAACAGCGCAGCGGCGTCGACGACGCCGCTGACGGGTTCGACGATCCGGAGCTGGCCGACAGCCGGTGGTGACGGTGGTCGGTGGCGGGGGCTATCCCGCCGCCGACCACCCCTGCACCTCGACCGGTGGCGGGCCCTCGCCCCGCCACGCCCACCGCAGCGTCGCCCGGGCCCCGTCGCCCCAGCCCGGCGCCCGTGCCGCGCGGCTGGGATACAGCTCCTCGAACCGCTGCGCGGCGAGGTACTCCGCCTCGATCAGCTCCTCGTACGCTGACGCTCGAGTGCGGGTCACCGGCGCCTCCGCCGGGTGCGGCCTACCCCACGGCGGCCGATAGATGGCGCACGCCATCCACATGCACGTCGCTACCACCGCCGCCGCATACCAGTCCAGAACACCCCGCTCGGACTGCTCCAACGACCGACGCTCCGCCGCCGCCCACACCGCGACGAACTCGCCGCGGGGCACCCGCAGATTCCCCGCCGGGATCCGTGCTGCCTGCTCAGTAGGCGCCGCCATACGCCTCAGGGTGACAGCAACCACCGACAGTCGGAACTAGCCACACCCGCTGTCTTGCGCGATCTCGGACATGCTGACGACCGTTCGTCGCTTCTGGCTACGCCATTCCACGATTGCACAGCTATGAGGGCTCGACAGCAGCGAGCCTGATCGTAGGTTCTCCGGTATGTCTGAGAGTGCATCCCACGCGCCGCTCCGCGATCTGCTGTGTTCAATGCACGGAAGTGAAACCGCGAGCCTGCCGCTAACAATTCTGGTCGGCAGTTCATTGATCCGAGGTAACGCCGTACCGCGTGCACGATGGACATATGAAAGG
Organism: Pseudonocardia sp. McavD-2-B; assembly: GCF_024124365.1. NCBI lineage: Bacteria > Bacillati > Actinomycetota > Actinomycetes > Pseudonocardiales > Pseudonocardiaceae > Pseudonocardia > Pseudonocardia sp. McavD-2-B. Next base: position 5,977 of record NZ_JAMXSG010000026.1, on the reverse strand, counting down.
TGCGCCCAGATTCAAAACCTGGACGCGGGGGTCGCAGAAGGGAGTGGCATCGAGGAGGCGAAGTCAAGTCTTACTAGAAAGATTGAAGAATCGGCGGAAGGTGCAGTGGATGATGGATCGGTGGCTTATCTCGTAAACGCTGTCGTGCTCCCGCTCGTCTCTCTTCCGGGCGACCAGCTCCTACACCTCGGCTCTGATGCCTGGGCCGTGTCGGTCAATCAGATTGCGGGGTGGACGATCGGGCACGGAGACGCCCCGCCGGATCTAATCGCGTGAACGGCATCAGTGAGTTGGAAGTCAACGTCAAAGAGGTTAGTCCTGATCATGCGTCAGGGGCGTGTCGGTGGGGCTTGGCTTGTATTCTGCGGCCCCATCGATCCTCGAAACTTGGCGAATCTTAGATGCTGCGGATCACTGTAGACAGAAAGCGAACTGCACCCTCGACGCGGGTCTTGATGACACGCAGTTCGGTGACCGCGTAGCGGCCGGCGTCGCCGTGGGTCCCCTTGTTGAAGGCGCCGAACAGGTTCATCACGTCGTCGATGTCGGCGTCGACGAACTCACCGAGGCTCGGATCGTCGGCTCCGTAGAGATCCAAGAGATATCGGATCTTCGAACGCCGAGCGACGCGACCGTCAGGCGTCCGACCGTCCGGATACGCGGTGACCACGGCGCTGTCCGGGGCTTTGAGGTTGATCATCTCGATAAGGATCTCGCGGGCGCTGGTGCAGAAGTGTCGCGCGGCGTCGGGGTTGTCCGTGCTGATCGAGAACAGCGCCCCTCGCCAGCGCTTGTCCAGGTCGTCGGAGACCGAACTCAGCTCGTCGGTCAGTGCGGTGCCCTCGCGTTCGGGCAGGTCGTCAGACGAGTCGCCGAGCAGGGCGTTGGCGACGTGCGCGCTGTTCGCGGTCTCAATCTCTGCGAGGTCGAGAAGCGCCAGTCGGCGCTCGTCCCAGTCCTGGACGCTCGCGCTGTGCTCTACCTCGCGGTAGATTGTGTGCAGCCTGAGCGCGGACGTTCGCGTGACGGTGTATCGGACCGACGTTCGGTGCTGCTGACCACGATTCAGTCGTGCGACCTCCGACTCCAGCCGTCGCCGGTTCGCACGGACCTGCCGGTTGTGGTCGTTGACTGCCTTAGTCGCTTCTCGCTTGAGGCCGTTTTCGATCTTCCGGGTCTGCTTCTGCACTTCGCTCCGGACCTGACGTTCGGCCTTCGCCTGCGCTTGACGCATCTGACTGCGCAGTTGTGACGATGAGATCCGACGTGGTGCCACAAGAGCCTCCCGACTATCGCGACCGATCTTCTGACGCGTAGCTTCAAGACGGCGAGGCCTGGGCCACCCCCGATGACGGTTCGGACCTCGCACCTGTCGCGGCGTCGAAGACCTCCGCTCCCCAGCTGAGTCACCCGTTGTCGCGTGGCTCGTTCTTCAAGGGTGTTCCTGACCTGACGACATGGCAAACGGATCCGCCATGTCGGACGCTGAGTGAACACCGTTCCGGGGTGAACGAACACGATGGAGCGGTAAGTGGCGGAGTCAGGTGAAGAGGAATGTCCCGCAGGTCGGATTCTCGACACCGTCCGTGAGAACACCCCCCGGCAGATCGTCGACGCCGTCATCGACGAGCTCGCTGACGGAGCGCACGACGACGACACGGTTGCTTTCGCCGTCCGCATCCGCACCGAAACGGCGCGGTGACGCGGTCCCGTCGACGCGGGATCTGCCCGATCGAGTCGAGGCGTTGCACCGCGGTCCACGAGCCGGTCTATGAACGGCACAGCACCGGGTACCCGTCGTGCAGGGCGGTCGCGCCGACTAGGGATCGGAAGGTCCGTCCTGTGTGGTTGACGTGGAGGCGGGGTAGCCAACGCGAGCCCGGCGCCCACGGGACACGACGACTTCGCCGCTCGCGCTGAGAAGCGCAACTGCTCTGTGCGCGGTCGCCTCGGCGACCTCGTACCGGCGAGCCAGCTCCTTGATGGTGGGGATGGGTTCGCCGGGCAGGAGCGCGCCGCAGCGGATCGCCGCGCGGATGTCGGCGGCGATCGCCTCGTAAGGGTTCCCTTTGTCGCGCCCGGAGCCGTGTGCAGGAGCGGGGAGCTCGGGAACCGTTGACGCATCCTCGGTCCAAGGGCTGGCGGAGAGCTGAGGAAGGCGAGCGGCGAGCGACCCGGCCGCGCGCTGATCAGCCTCGGCGACCCACGCGCTGTACACGCGGAGCGTCGTCGTACCGCCGCCTCCGTGTCCGAGTCGGCCGGCGACCGTCCGAACATCCACCCCGGCGGCGATCAGCTCGGTCGCCGAGTAGTGCCGGAGCTGGTGGAGGTGCATGCTCCAGCCGAGCCGGGCGCACATCCTCGCGTAGCGCTGCGTCAGCGAGTCGGGCTTGAGCCAGGTCGAGCCGTCGGGCGAGCGTGTGAAGACGAAGCTGTCGGGTCGCAGCTCGACACCGAGCCCGGCCGCGGTCTCGGCTGAGTGACGGAGGTAGGCCTGGAGCAGCGCCAGGGTCTGCGGGTCCACGACGATCCGTCGGCGCTGGTGCGTCTTGGTGGTCTTCTCCCAGGTCCTTGCGCCGACCTGACCGATCGAGGTGCCGATGTCGACGATCCCCGTGGTGAAGTCGATCCGGTCCCAGCGCAGAGCGCAGAGTTCGCCCCGGCGGGCGCCCGTCGTCATCGCGAGCCAGACGAGCATTCCCCAGTGCGGATCGCCCCACGCCTCGTTGGCGATGGCGGCCGCCTGGCTCGCCGTGGGCGGCTGAGGATCCGGTGTCGGTTGGGGAGGCGCCTCGGCCTGACGGACCGGGTTCGTACCGATCCAGCGCCATCGGACAGCGCGGGTGAACGCTCCGTTCAGGACGTTGTGGATCTGCCTCATGTAGGAGGCACCGAGAGGGCGACAGGTGTGCGGTTTGCACCGTCGGTCGCAGTCGTGAGCCCCGGCCGTGTGATGGTCGGTTCCTGCTCGTCGGTCGCAGCGGCGACGGCAGCGCCGCAGCTCGGCGAAGAAGGCGTCGAGCATCTCGCCGTCGATCCGGCCGATCCGCAGCTCTCCTAGGACCGGGCGGATGTAGTTCCGGCACATCGACTCGTAGCCGGCTCTGGTCGACTCCTCGACCTCGACGACGCTCAGGTAGCGGTCGATGAGCTGGTTCACCGTGGCGCTCGTTCGCGGATTCCGACGGTCGTCGACCTCGGCGAGTAGCCGGGTGCGGACCTTCTCCGCTTCCTTGGCCGCGCTCGGACCGGCGGGAACCGTCTCACGAAGGTAGTGGCGCTTGCCGGAGAGCGGGTCGACGCCCGCATAGACACGAACCCGGAACGAGCCGCTGGGAAGTATCTCGACCTCGCCGCGCTGGCGCTTCCGTCGTGCGGGCTGACCGGCCATGGATAGAACCGTAGGAGCAGGCTCGCGCCACGTCTAGCTCCACGGTCTGTCGCCGGAGCGTCGCGATGACGCTCTGACCTGGTGCCCCCGGTTGGATTCGAACCAACGACCTAGAGATTAGAAGGCTCTTGCTCTATCCATCTGAGCTACGAGGGCCGGCCGCCCCGGACCCCGTCCGGTGCGCTCCCACCGTAGCGAGGAGGGCAAGCGATCACGGCTGCGGCACCGTCGTCACGAACCACCCGATCCGGCCCGTGTGCTGGACGGAGTGCCATCCGACCGGTTGAAGCACACGCCGAACGGGCCTCGCCTGCGACGCTGACGGACCGTGACGTCCATACTGTCCCCATGGTGCTGGGACTGCGATCCGCGATCGGGTCGGATGTGGGCCGTCGCCGGACGTCGAACCAGGACTCCGGAGCGACGACCGGCCGACTGCTGATCGTGGCCGACGGGATGGGCGGTCACGCCCACGGCGAGATCGCGAGTGCGACGACGGTGTCGGTGTTCACCGAGCTGGAGGCCCGCCTCCCGCAGGACCTCAGCGACATCGATCTCGCCGCCGAGCTGACCGAGGCGCTCAACGACGCCACGGATCGGCTGGCCCGCCGCGCCGCGGACGAGCCGGAGATGCGGGGGATGGGCACGACCGTCGTCTCGCTGCTCCTCACCGGTGACCAACTCGCGCTCGCCCACATCGGCGACTCGCGCATCTACCTGCTGCGGGGTGGCGAGCTGAGCCGTCTCACGCACGACCACACGATGGTCCAGCAGCTCGTCGACCAGGGCCAGATCACCCTCGAGGAGGCGGCGCACCACCCGCGCCGCTCCGTCCTGATGCGTGCGCTGAGCACCGACCATGCGCCGGACCCGGACCTCGACCGTGTCGACATCCTCGCCGGGGACCGCTATCTGCTCTGCTCGGACGGGGTCACCGCGGTGCTCGACGACGAGGCCCTGCACCGCGAGCTCGCCTCCGGCGCCGAGCCCGACCAGGTCGTCACCCAGCTGATCGCACTCGCCAACGAGGGCGGCGGGCCCGACAACATCACCGCGATCGTCGCCGACGTCGTGGAGATCGACGACGTCGACGCCCCGGGTCAGGACCTGCGGGTCGCCGGGGCCGTCGCCGAGATCGCCACCGCGGACTGACCTTCAACGCCGGGCCACCACCCGCCGCAGCCGCACCGTGCGGACCGCCGAACGGTGCGCGGCGAGTTCCGCCCGGGCCCGCTCCGGCAGATCGGGCGGGTAGACGCCGGCCGCGCACAGCTCGTCCGCCCCCTTCGACGGCTCGACCCCGTCGAGGGTGAAGTCGAGACGGTCGTCGGCGAGTACGGCGAAGTCCGCGGCGGCCGCGAGCCACTCCGGGTGTTCGACGGCCGACCGGTGCCGCCACGCGTCACGCACCGCCTTCCGCAGCGCGCCCCCACCCCAGCCGAACGACCGGGGCGCCGGCACCAGGACCGAGATGAGCCCGTGAGGGGCGAGTACCCGCCGCAGCTCCGCGAAGAGACCGTCGATGTCTCGTAGGTGTGGGAGCAGCATCGGCACGGCGACGCGGTCCACCGACCGCGTCCGCAGCGGGAGCGCCACGGGCGACGACGTGATCCACAGGGGCTCGCTGTCCCCCGCCTCCACCACCAGCCGCCCGGCGACGACGGTCGCCCGGACCCGGCTCGTCGCACCCGGGGTACGGCACCAGGCCGCCGCGGTGAGCTCCGCGCCGGCACGCAGCCGTTGCAGGACGGGCGGGAGGACGTCTCCGTCGGGGTGCACGCGCCGAGTCTCGCGTGCCGACGGACGGCTCCCACGGGGCACCACGACGAACGGCCAACTGCGGACGACGATCGTGATCACCTGCCCCGGCCGGTCCCCGTCGGGGACGAGCCCCCGCCTGCCGACCGCTCGTCGCGTCCGGACGCCGCGGCGGACGGTCGAAAAAATCTTGAAATCAGTTGGCGGGCAGGCGGGCGCGGGACGAACGACGGGTGGAGCGCCGGTTCCGGCCCCCGTCGTGAGCTTCCACTTGCGCGATCGGCGCTGGTCAACCACTATCCGGAGTGAGCTCGTCAGGGCGACCGTTCGTCGCTCGACAGGGTCGGGCTCGACCGTGGTGCCGTGCGGCCCGGAGACGGGTTTGCCCAGGTCAGCGCGGGTTTCCGACCCCGGTTTGACGTGCCCGAATGCCATGCCGTAACTTTCTTCCTGTCAGCGAGTGAGCCGGACAGAACGGGCCCTGAGAGGCCCGGTCAACAGGCCCCGCGGACAACGACCCCCGGTGGTTCGCCGAGTTTCTCGGTGTGGTTGTCTTGGTGGGTCAAGGCGATCCGTCTTCAGGATCCCGCCTCTTTTTCAGGGGGTTGGGTGAGTGCGGTGCGGGTGTCTTTTGAGAACTCAACAGTGTGTCGAGCTATTTTGATTCGGTTTGGCGTTTTGTGCCAAATTGTTTGTTTGGTTGCAGCATTCGATCCCGTCGGGTGTTGTGGCCAGTTGTTTGTTGCAAGTCAGGGTTTTGTTGGAGAGTTTGATCCTGGCTCAGGACGAACGCTGGCGGCGTGCTTAACACATGCAAGTCGAGCGGTA
>NZ_JAMXSG010000269.1:0-8124 GCF_024124365.1 Pseudonocardia sp. McavD-2-B | reverse complement strand
GAAGCGCGGCGCGGCGTCGACGGTCCGCAGCGACCCGGGCGCGGTGGGCGCGTAGTCGGGCTTCGCGACCGGTGGGTCGACCGGCTCGGGCACGTCCTCGCCGCGACCGCGCCGGGCCCGTGCCTCCACCGCGCCGCGCGCCAGGACGCCCGAGTCGACGAGCATCAGCTCGGCGGCGTGCAGCCAGCGACCGTAGTAGCCGTCGTCGAGGTAGCGGGTGCGGTCCAACCGGGACAGTGCGTGCCGGAACGCGTCCAGGTTGCGCCCGGAGATGCGACCCATGGTCAGCGCGGTGAGCGCGAAGGCCCGGCCCTGCCACGGCTCACCGAAGGGCGGTTCCGGCTCGACGTCGGCCGGCGCCGTGACCCGCCCCCAGCCGGAGGCGCCGCCGAGGTCGGCCGGGTCGACGGGATCGTCCACTCAGGACCCCAGGGCGAGGACGTTGCAGACGTCGCCGCGGCCGCCGGTCGAGGTCAGGCCGCGCTGCGAGCGGATCCGCTCGGCGAGGAACGCCGCGTCGGCGCCCACCCCGGAGAACCGCCCGGACCCCCAGGTCCACTGCCAGGGCAGGCCCAGGAAGAACAGCCCGGGGACGGCCGTCGTGCCCCGGCTGTGCACCGGCGAGCCACGGCCGGTGAACACCCCCAGGTCGATCCAGGAGAAGTTCTGCCGGAACCCGATGCACCACACCACGGAGGTGATCCCGGAACCGTCGAGCGCCAGCTCGGTGACCTCGCGCTCCGGACGCCACACCGGGGTGTAGCGCTCCTCGACCGGCGCGTCGACACCCTGCTCGGCGATCCAGCCGTCGATGGTGTCCTTGATGGACTCGCTGACCTCGTCGGCGTGGTCCAGTGAGGACTCCAGGTCGGGGGCGAAGGTGAGCCGGCCCCCCGCGTGGTCGGTCAGCGCACCGTAGAGGTGCATGCCCTCAGCGGCGAAGCGACGCAGGTCGATGTCGCGACCGCCGTCGCGCCCGGTGACGTAGTGGTTGGCCTGGGCGCGCACGGCCTCGCGGCGCGGGTGCCGGGTCACCGGCATCCGGTAGTAGCCCATCTCGTCGAGCCAGTCGGTGACGTCACGGCCCCGGTAGAAGCGGGCCACCCGCGGCGCGTGCCCGACGACGAGGTGCACCCTGCGCCCCTCCAGGTGCAGGTCCTCGGCGATCTGGGCGCCGGACTGCCCGGACCCGACCACCAGCACCTCCCCCGGCGGTAGCTGGCCGGGGTTGCGGTAGTCCTGGGACCCGATCTGCGTGATGCCGGCCGGCAGCGGCTCGGACAGCGGCGGGGTGAGCGGCGTGTGGTACCCGCCGGTGGCGACGACGACCTGGTCGGCGGTGCACGTCCCGGCGGAGGTCTCCACGACGAAGGTCCCCCGGTCGTCGCGGTGCAGCCGGGTCACCGCGACGCCCTCGAGCAGCGGCGGGTCGACGAACGCCCGGTAGGCCTCCAGGTAGTCGACGATCTCGCCGCGGACCATGAACCCGTGCGGGTCCGGCCCGGCGTAGGGGAAGTCCGGCAGGTCGCACTGCCAGTTCGGCGTGACCAGGCTGAAGGTGTCCCATCGGTGCCGCTTCCAGGACGACGCGACGACGTCGCGCTCGAGCACCAGGTGGTCGATGCCGCGCACGTCCAGGCAGCGGCTCATCGACAGCCCCGCCTGTCCACCGCCGACGACGACCACCGTCCGGTGCTCGCCGTCGAGCTCGGTCGGCGGGGTGCGCCGGTCCTCGCGCCGGATCACCGCAGTCATGGGGGCCTCCTCGTGAGGGATCGGGGAACGCCACCACGGTCGACCCGTCGTATTACCGAATCGTGTCGTTCGGACGACGGGAGTATTGCCCCGTGTTACGCAACACGACGGTCACAAAGCGCTGATCAAGAATTGCCGTCGTAGTCCGCTCTCAACGTTCCGGAAACAGATCACTGGTGTTGTGGGGACTGCCGGAAACGGTGGGGCCCGATTCCTTCGCAGTGTCCCTCCCCCGGCGCTCCCACGCACCCCTAATCCCGGCGTGGATCCGTCACACCACGAGGAGCATCCCCATGACCAGCGCCGAGCTGTCCGACGTCGAGAAGAAGAGCCTCGAGGAGATCCCGCACCCCTCGCTGCCCGAGGGTTCGAGCATCTACGGCGGCACCAAGGTCTTCCCGGACCTGCAGGCCGAGAACGGCGAGACCTACTTCACCCTCGTGCACGGCATCGCCCACGAGTCCTCGGTCAGCTTCGTGGCCGTGCTGCAGGCGACCCGTGCGCTGCGCAAGGGCTTCGAGTCGGCCATGTACTTCTACGGCCCGGGCTCGCTGAACTGCCTGGCCACCCGCGGTTTCCCGACGACCGGCACGTCCGCGTTCCCCGGCGAGCACAACATCAACGACCAGCTCAAGACCTTCATCGGCGAGGGCGGCAAGGTCTACTGCTGCCGCTTCGGGCTGTCGCTGCACGGTGCCCGCGAGGAGGACCTGATCGAGGGCGTCATCCCGACGCACCCGCTCGACGTCCAGGACGCGCTCATCCACTACGCCCGCAAGGGCGCGATCATCAACTCGACCTACCAGCTCTGACCGACGGCGGGACGCCACCGCGTCCCGGATCCGCACCGAGATGCAGCTCAGGGCGCCACGGCGTCCGTCGCGGCAGCCGTGGGCTGCATCTCGGTGCGGCCGGGTGCACCGGTCGCACCCCGCCGTACCCGGCCCGTCGCATCCCCGGAGGTCCGTCCGCATGTCCGCACCGTCCCGTACCGAGCCCGGTCTGCGGGCCCGAGCCGAGCTGGCCGTCCGCGGCGTGGGGCTCGACCCCGACACCGGGCCCGACACCGCATCCGGCGCCGGGCCCGAGCGCCCCTCCGGCGTGACCGACCTCGGGTCGGTCATCCCGCTGCGCCGCCCCGGCGGGGCCGGGCCGTCCGCCGACGGCCACGTGCTCGTCGACGGGCTGGCCACCACCGTCCCGATCGTCGCCGACTCCCCCTACCGGCTCCGGGACGGGCGGCTGCTGCGCCGCGAGCCCGGCGGCGGCGTGACCGACATGGGTGTCGCCGTCGACACCGTCGCCCGGCCGGCCTTCTACGACCTCACCACCGCCGACGGCATCTCCTACGAGAAGATCGCCCGCCTGCACGGCGACGACGTGCTCGCCTCCACCGTGGTGCAGACCTGCGTGCGCTACGGCGAGGCCGACCGCTGCCGGTTCTGCGCCATCGAGCAGTCCCTGGAGTCCGGCGCCACCACGGCGGTCAAGACACCCGACCAGCTCGCGGAGGTCGCCGAGGCCGCGGTCCGCCTGGACGGGGTGCGCCAGATGGTGCTGACCACCGGCACCTCCAACGGACGTGACCGCGGTGCCCGGCACCTGCTGCGCTGCGTGCGCGCGATCCGCGAACGGGTACCCGGGCTGCCGATCCAGGTCCAGTGCGAGCCGCCCGCCCCCGACGACCTCGGCGTGCTCGCCGAGCTGGCCGCCGCGGGCGCCGACGCGATCGGCATCCACGTCGAGTCCCTCGACGACGACGTCCGCCGGCGCTGGATGCCCGGCAAGGCCACCGTCGGGCTGTCCCAGTACCGGGCGGCCTGGGACGAGGCGGTGCGGGTGTTCGGCCCGAACGCGGTGTCGACCTACCTCATCGTGGGGCTCGGGGAGGACCCCGACGAACTCGTCGCCGGCGCCGCCGAGCTGGTCGCGGCCGGGGTGTACCCCTTCGTCGTCCCCTACCGGCCGCTGCCCGGCACCCTCGCCTTCGCCGACGGTGTCCCCGCGCCCGACCCGGACCTGCTCGCCGACGTCACCTCCCGGGTCGCCGCGGTGCTGCGGGAGGCCGGGATGCGCGGCGCCGACCAGGCCGCGGGCTGCGCCGCCTGCGGGGCGTGCAGTGCGCTGTCGGCGGCGGGGGGCTGAGCCGTGAGCACCACCGACCCCCGCCCCCGCTTCGTGAGCGGGGCACCCCGTCACCTCACCCCCGCCCCCCGCTGGATCGCCGACGAGCTGCTCGGCGGCCGCCCGGCCGCCGGCACCGACACCCCGCCGGTGACGATCCGCGAGGCCCGCGCCGACGACGCGGGCGACTCCGGCGTCGCCGGGTACCGTGCGCTGCGCCGCGCGGTGTTCTGCGTCGAACAGGGGCTGTTCCCCGACCGGCCCACCGCCGACCTCGACGACCACGACGCCGACCCACGCGTCGTCGTCCTGCTCGCCCACGACGCCGACGGGACCCTGCTCGGCGGGGTGCGCCTCGGCCCGGCCCGGGCGGCCCACCCCGACATCGGGTGGTGGACCGGCAGCAGGCTGGTCGTCGCCCCCACCGCGCGGCGCCGCACCGGGGTCCGCATCGGGGCGGCACTGGTCCGCGCCGCCTGCGCGCGCGCCGAGGCCGCCGGCGTCCTGCGCTTCGACGCCGACGTCCAGGCCGCGGGCGCGGTCCTGTTCGACCGGCTCGGCTGGGCCCGGGCCCGCGACTGCGAGGTCGCCGGGGCCCCGCACGTCACGATGCGGTGGCCGGTGACCCGCGTCCAGGACCTCGTCGTCGCCACCAAGGCACCGCTGGGTGCGCTGGTCGGTGGCCTCGGCCCGGCCGGGTTCGTCGGCGACGACGGCGCCCCCGTCCCGGGCACCGACATCGTGGCCTGCTGCGACGCGATCGTGCCGGCGATGGTCGAGCGCGACCCGGAGTGGGCGGGCTGGGCCGGGGTGCTGGTCAACGTCAACGACCTCGCGGCGATGGGTGCCGCCCCGGTCGGGCTGCTCGACGCCGTCGGCGCCCGGGACGCCTCGTTCGCCCACCGCGTGCTGAGCGGGGTACGCGCTGCGGCCGACGCCTACGGTGTCCCGCTGCTCGGCGGGCACACCCAGCTCGACGTGCCCGCGGCGCTGTCGCTGACCGCGCTCGGACGCACCGACCGTCCCGTCCCCGCCGGTGGCGGCCGCGCCGGGCACCGGGTCCGGCTCACCACCGATCTCGGCGGCGGCTGGCGTCCCGGCTACACCGGACGCCAGTGGGACTCGACGACCTCGCGCACCCGCGCCGAACTGGCCGCGACCGTCGGCGCCATCGGTCCGGACGCACCGCACCGCCCCGCCGCGGCGAAGGACGTGTCGATGGCCGGGCTCGCCGGCACCCTCGGCATGCTCGCCGAGGCCTCCGGCGTCGGCGCCGTCCTCGACGTCGCCGCCGTCCCCCGGCCGGACGGCGCCACCGCGGGCGACTGGTTCACCTGCTTCCCCGGGTTCGGCCTGCTCACCGCGGACGACCCCGGCGCACCCGCCCCCGACGCGGGCCCCGCGGTCTCCGCCGAGTGCGGCGAGCTCGTCCCCGGTGCCGGGGTCCGGCTGCGCTGGCCCGACGGCGAGCAGACCGAGGCCGTCACCGCGGGTGTCACCGGCATGGGCCGCGCCGGCGCCCCCGCCCACCACCCCGAGGAGATTCGATGACGCCCACGACGTTCGGCGCCGCCGCGCAGGGCTTCGTCCGCGACCTCGACGAGGACTTCGCCCGGATCGCCGCCACGATCGACCGGGCCCGCGCGGCCGGGGTGCAGGTGCTCGCGCTGCCCGAGGCGGCGATGGGCGGGTACCTGTCGTCGCTGCACGACGTGCCCGGCACCCCCGCCGACCGCCCGCCGCAGCTGGACCCGGACGGGCCGGAGATCCGGCGGCTGGTCGCGCTGGCCGGGGACATGGTCGTCGCGGCCGGGTACTGCGAGACCGGGGACGACGCGTCCGGCGGGCGGCCCTACAACTCCTGTGTCGCCGTCACCGGGGACGGGATCCTCGGCCACCACCGCAAGGTGCACCAGCCGATCAACGAGAACTCCAGCTACGCCGCGGGTGACCGGTTCGCCGCGTTCGACACGCCGTACGGCCGCACCGGCATGATGATCTGCTACGACAAGGCGTTCCCCGAGGCGGCCCGTGCACTGGCCGACGACGGCGCCCGGACCGTGCTGTGCCTGTCCGCGTGGCCGGCGTCGCGGACCAACCGTGCCCCGGTCCTCGCCGAGGACCGGTGGGCCCGTCGCTTCGACCTGCACGACCGTTCCCGGGCACTGGAGAACCAGTTCGTCTGGGTCTCGGCCAACCAGGCCGGTACGTTCGGCGACATGCAGCTGGTGGCGAGCGCCAAGATCGTCGACTCGGGGGGCGAGGTGCTGGCGACGACCGGCAGCGAGGCCGGACTCGCCGTCGCGACCGTCGACGTGGACGCGGAGGTGGACGCGGCCCGCCGCGTGATGGGGCACCTGCGTGACCGCCGTCCGGCGGCCTACGGGCCGGGCCCGGTCCACGCGGGGGTGTGAGGTGCGCGTCGCCGCGGCGGCCGCGAACTTCACCCGCGACGTCGCGTTCGACCTGGAGCGGATCGGTGTGATCGTCGCGCACGCCCGGGAGCGGGGCGTGCGCGTGCTGGTGCTGCCCGACGGCGCGCTCGGCGGCTACGTGCACGACCTGCGCAGCCCCGATCCCGCCGACCCGGACGACGGCGCGGTGCTGCCGCCCGAGCTCGACCCGGACGGCCCCGAGGTGCGCGCGGTCGCCGCGCTCGCCCGGGAGATGGTGGTGTGCGTCGGGTTCTGCGAGGCCGGCCCCGAGCCGGGCGTGCGGTGGAACTCCGCGGTCTGCCTGACCGGGGACGGTGTGCTCGGCAGGCACCGCAAGGTGCACCAGCCCGCGGGTGTCGCCGGGCTGTTCGCCGCCGGGGACGGGTTCACCGCGTTCGACACCCCCGCCGGGCGGATGGGGATGCTCATCGACCACGACAAGACCTTCCCCGAGTCGGCCCGCTCGCTCGCGCTCGACGGCGCACAGCTGCTGGCCTGCCTGTCCGCGTGGCCGACCTCGCTGACCAACCGGGCGCCCCGGATGGCGCAGGACCGCCAGGCCCGGCTGTTCGACCTCTACGACCAGTCCCGCGCCGCCGAGAACCAGGTGCTGCTGATCTCGGCGAACCAGAGCGGGCGCAACGGCTCCCTGCACTTCCTGGGCCGGGCCAAGGTCGTCGGGCCGGGCGGGGACATCCTGGCCCGCACGTGGTCCAAGGGCGGGCTCGCCGTCACCGACGTCGAGCCCGACGAGATGATCGCCTCCGCCCGCGCGGTGCTGCACCACCTCAAGGAACGCCGACCCGACCTGTACCGGGGCTGAGCGGTGCGGATACGGCTGTCCACCTACTCCACCAAGCCGCGCGGCGGGGTCGTGCACACCCTCGCGCTGGCCGAGGCACTCGCCGCCGCCGGGCACGAGGTCGCGGTGTTCTCCCTGGCCCGGGGCGGGGACACCGGCTTCTTCCGGGCCGTCGACCCCCGCGTCGCGGTGCATCTGGTCCCGGTTCCGGAGATCGACGGCGAGACGGTCGGTGCCCGCATCCTCCGCTCGATCGACCTGCTGGCCGCCGGGCTGGCCGACGCCCCCGCGGTCGACGTCCGGCACGCCCAGGACTGTCTGTCCGCCAACGCCGAGGGCCGCGCGCACGGCTACGGCTCGCTGCTGCGCACCGTGCACCACCTCGACGAGTTCAGCACCCCCGAGCTGGCCGCCTGCCACGAACGCGCGCTGGTGCACCCGGCCGCGCTGGTGTGCGTCTCCCGCGCCGTCGCCGCGGAGGTGCGCGCCGGCTGGGGCCGGGAGGCGACGGTGATCGGCAACGGCGTCGACGCCGCCCGGTTCACCCGGGCCGCCGACGCCGGCGCCGGCGCGCCGTGGCGGGCCCGGTTCGGCCGCTACGTGCTCTCGGTCGGCGGGATCGAGCCGCGCAAGGGCACCGCCGACCTGGTCGAGGCGATGGCGCTGCTCCGGCCCGGTGCACGCCTGGTGATCGGCGGCGGCGAGACGCTGTTCGACTACCGCGACTACCGCGCCCGGGTGCTCGCCCGGGCCGACGAGCTGGGCGTCGTCCCGGACATCCTCGGCCCCGTCGACGACGACGCGCTGCCCGGCCTGATGGCGGGTGCGGCGGCGTTCGCGTTCCCGTCGGCCAAGGAGGGCTTCGGCCTGGCCGCGATGGAGGCGCTGGCCGCCGGGGTCCCGCTGGTGACCCGGGACCTGCCGGTGCTGCGCGAGGTGTTCGGCGACGCGGCACGGTTCGCCCGCGACCCCGCCGGGTTCGCCGCCGCGCTCGCCGACGCGCTGGCC
>NZ_JAMXSG010000268.1:0-8134 GCF_024124365.1 Pseudonocardia sp. McavD-2-B | reverse complement strand
AGGCGGTCGCATTGCGGGTGCTCGCCGTCGCCGGTGGGGCTGACCCGGCCGTGCTCGACGCCTGGCGCGGCCGGACCGGCGCGGACGGGCTCCTCGACCCGAGCGGCGACCGCAACGCCGGCTGACGGCCCTCAGACCTCCGCGGCCGGTTCGGTCGAGCGGGACGTCGGCGATCGCGACGAGCGGCCCGGAGGTGCTGCCGGGCCGGTCACCCGGCCCGGCCCACCCCCTCAGTCCCAGTCCAGCGACCCACCCGTCCGGTACTCGGTCACCCGCGTCTCGAAGAAGTTCTTCTCCTTCCGCAGGTCCATGGCCTCGCTCATCCACGGGAACGGGTTCTCCGGCTCCCCGAACAACGGGGCGAGCCCGATCTGCTCGGCCCGCCGGTCGGCGATGAACCGCAGGTACCGCTCGCAGGACTCGGCGGTCAGCCCGAGCATCCCGCGGGGCATGGTGTCGCGGGCGTAGGCGACCTCCAGCTCACACGCCTCGTGCAGCATCGTCCGGATCTCTGCGGCGAAGTCGGCCGTCCAGAGGTGCGGGTTCTCGATCTTGATCTGGTTGATGCAGTCGATGCCGAAGTTCAGGTGGATCGACTCGTCCCGCAGGATGTACTGGTACTGCTCGGCGATGCCCACCATCTTGTTGCGCCGGCCGAGCGCGAGGATCTGCGCGAACCCGGTGTAGAACCACATGCCCTCGAACACCACGTAGAACGCGACGAGGTCACGCAGGAACGCGCGGTCGTTCTCCGGGGTGCCGGTCCGGAAGTCCGGGTCGGACAGGGCCCGGGTCCAGCGCAGCGCCCAGGCGTCCTTCTCGGTGATCGAGGGGACCTCGCGGTACGCGTTGAACAGCGCCCCCTCGTCGAGCCCGAGCGACTCGCACACGTACTGGAACGTGTGGGTGTGCACGGCCTCCTCGAACGACTGCCGCAGCAGGTACTGCCGGCACTCGGGGTTGGTGAGGTGGCGGTACACCGCGAGCACGATGTTGTTCGCGACCAGCGACTCCGCGGTGGCGAAGAACCCGAGGTTGCGGGTGAGCATGAGGCGCTCGTCGTCGGTGAGCCCGCCGGGGGAGCGCCACAGCGCGATGTCGGCCTGCATGGCGACCTCGGTCGGCATCCAGTGGTTGGCGCAGCCGGCCAGGTACTTCTCCCAGGCCCAGGTGTACTTCAGCGGCAGGAGCTGATTGACGTCGGCGCGGGCGTTGATCATGCGCTTGTCGTCGGCGGCGACGGGGGCGGCGCCGCGTGCGATCTCGCCGAGCCCGCTGGTGTCGGCGCCGGTGCGACGGTAGGCGGTCGCGGTGCTCACTGGCAGGCCTCGCAGTCGGGGTCGTCGACCGAGCAGGCGGCGCCCGGGTCGAGGTCGGGGGCGGTGGCGGGCACGGCTGTGGCGGGCACGGCGGTCGCCGGGACCGCGGGCACGGCCGCCGCGGGCGACGCGGCAGGGGCGGCCGGGGTGCTCGGCACGCCGGTCAGCCGGCCGTCGGTGCCGGTGAGGGTGGACTTCTCCACCGACGTCGCCGCGCGGGTGCGCAGGTAGTAGGTGGTCTTGAGCCCGGAGCGCCAGGCGAGGCGGTAGAGCTCGTCGAGCGCCCGGCCGCTGGGGGCGGCGAGGTAGAGGTTCAGCGACTGCGCCTGGTCCAGCCACTTCTGCCGGCGCGAGGCGGCGGCCACGAGCCAGCGCGGCTCGATCTCGAACGCGGTCGCGTAGAGCTCCTTCAGGTCGGCGGGGACCCGGTCGATCTCGGCCAGCGACCCGTCGAAGTACTTGAGGTCGGCGACCATCACCTCGTCCCACAGCCCGCGGTCCTTGAGGTCGCGGACCAGGTGCGGGTTGATCACCGTGAAGTCGCCGGACATGTTCGACTTCACGTAGAGGTTGAGGTGGATCGGCTCGATCGACTGCCCGACCCCGCAGATGTTCGAGATCGTCGCGGTGGGTGCGATCGCGAGGACGTTGGAGTTGCGCATCCCTTGTGCGACGACCTTCTCCCGCAGCGATGCCCAGTCCAGCGTGGACGACCGGTCGACGTCGAGCTCGCCGTCGCCGCGGGCCGCGGCCAGCAGCTCGAGCGAGTCCGGCGGCAGGATCCCGCGGCTCCACAGCGACCCGTCGAAGCTGGCGTAGCGGCCGCGCTCGACCGCCAGGTCCGACGAGGCGGTGATCGCGTGGAACGACAGCGCCTCCGCGCTGCGGTCGGCGAACTGCACCGCCGCGTCGCTGCCGGGCTCGATGCGCTGGGTGAACAGCGCGTCGGAGAAGCCCATCATGCCCAGGCCGACCGGGCGGTGACGCAGGTTGGACCGGCGGGCTTCGGGAATCGTGTAGAAGTTGATGTCCACCACGTTGTCGAGCATCCGCACCGCGGTGGTCACCGTGCGGCGCAGCTTGTCCGCGTCGAGCCCGTCCGGCGTGACGTGCGCGGCCAGGTTCACCGAGCCGAGGTTGCAGACCGCGACCTCGCCCTCGTCGCCGGCGCGGGTGTTGAGGGTGATCTCGGTGCACAGGTTCGACGAGTGCACCACGCCCGCGTGCTGCTGCGGGCTGCGCAGGTTGCACGGGTCCTTGAACGTGATCCACGGGTGCCCGGTCTCGAACAGCATGGTCAGCATCCGCCGCCACAGCTCGACCGCGCGCACCGTGCGGTGCACCCGCACCTCACCGCGCGCCGCGGCCGCCTCGTAGGCGCGGTAGCGCTCGGCGAACGCGGTGCCGTAGAGGTCGTGCAGGTCGGGGACCTCGTCCGGGGAGAACAGGGTCCACTCGCCGTCGGCCTGCACGCGGCGCAGGAACTCGTCGGGCACCCAGTTGGCGGTGTTCATGTCGTGGGTGCGGCGACGGTCGTCGCCGGTGTTCTTGCGCAGGTCGAGGAACTCCTCGATGTCGACGTGCCACGTCTCCAGGTAGGCGCACGCGGCGCCCTTGCGCTTGCCGCCCTGGTTCACCGCGACGGCGGTGTCCCCGGCGATCTTGAGGAACGGCACCACGCCCTGGGAGACGCCGTTCGTGCCCCGGATGTGCGCGCCGAGCCCCCGGACCGGGGTCCAGTCGTTGCCCAGCCCGCCGGAGTACTTCGCCAGCAGCGCGTTGTTGCGGTAGCCGCCGAAGATCGACTCCAGGTCGTCGTCGACGGTGGTGAGGAAGCACGACGACAGCTGGGGGCGGGTGGTGCCCGAGTTGAACAGCGTCGGGGTCGAGGCCATGAAGTCGAAGCTCGACAGCAGCTCGTAGAACTCGACCGCCCGCGCCTCGCGGTCGACCTCGCGGACCGCCAGCCCCATCGCGACCCGCAGGAAGAACGCCTGCGGCAGCTCGAAGCGCACGCCGCGCTCGTGCAGGAAGTAGCGGTCGTAGAGGGTCTGCAGGCCGAGGAAGCCGATCTGCAGGTCGCGCTCGGGGCGGATCGCGGTGGTGACCCGCTCCAGGTCGAAGGTCGCGAGCTCGGGGTCGACCAGGCCGATCGCGATGGCGTGGCGCAGGTAGTCCTTCGTGTAGGCCGCGTACCGCTCGGCCATCGTCGCGTGGTCCGGGGTCTCCCGGGAGCCTGACAGGTGCGACACGGCCTCGGCGCGCAGGCGGTCCAGCAGCAGCCGCGAGGCCACCAGGGAGTACGCGGGCTCGCGCTCGACCAGCGTGCGCGCGGCCAGGACGAGGGCCTGGGCCAGCTCGTCGGCGGTGATGCCGTCGTAGACGGTGCGGTCCAGCTCGGCGAGCACCCTGTCCGGGGTCACGTCCTCGACGCCGGCGCAGGCCTCGTCGAGCACCGCGGCGACGCGGACCCGGTCCAGCGGGGCCCGGCTGCCGTCGGGGTGGGTGACATGCACGACCGGGGCGTCCGCGGCGGCGGTGTCCCCGCCGTCGTGCGCGCGGGCCCGGGCCTGCTGCTCGCGGTAGAGCACGTAGGAGCGGGCGACCTTGTGGTGGCCTCCGCGCATCAGGGCCAGCTCGACCTGGTCCTGGATCTGCTCGACGTGCACGGCGCGCGCCGGGTGCCGGGTCAGCGCCGCGACGACCTGGTCGGTCAGTCCGGCCACGAGGTGGTGCAGCCGCGACGACGCCGCGCCCGAGTCCCCCTCGACCGCCAGGAACGCCTTGGTCGTCGCCACCGAGATCTTCGTGGCGTCGAACCCGGTCTCGGACCCGTCGCGCCGGATGACGCGCAGGGCCGGTGGTGCTGCTGCCGGTGCAGCGGTGGAAGCCGTCACGGGCTCTCTCCTCGCGAGTCGCCGTCCCTCCGGGGCGGGCGCGGTACGAGGAGGCGGTGGGTCGGCGTGTCGTCGGCGGCCCACCGCACCCTGGCGCCGTCCCACGAGGCCCCGGAGCAGCGCGCGCCGGTCGGCGCGCGCACCGGCGGCAGGTCTTCGGACTCACGGGCGCACTGCACGCTCCTACTGGCCGTCGCTTCCCGGGAGAGGTCTCCCAGTGCTGTTGACGGCGGTCGTTCCCGTTCACCGCTGCGGGGCAGTCCCGGATTCCCACCGGGTTCCCTCTTGCCTCACCGGCCCGTGCGGACCGGTGAACCACCAGCGCTCCGGACACTACATCTGGGGTCCGGACACGATCGACCCCCCTATCGGTTCCGGTTTCGACGACCGCCGAGTCACGCACGGTGAACGTCGCCGGTCACGGGCCCGGCGGTCCCTTCCGTTCGACGGGTCCGCGCGGATACCGTCGGTCGCACTGTTGCCACCGTTGTGCAGGAGAGTGCGATGACCACCGGGACGGACCTCGACGCCGAGCACTGGCTGCGCCGGTGGGACGCCCAGCAGGAGCGCTACATCCCCGACCGGGAGGCGCTGTTCGCCCTGGCGCTCGACGTCGTCGACCGTCTCGCCGGCACCCCCGCCCGGCTGCTCGACCTCGCCTGTGGGCCCGGGTCGTTCGCGGCCCGCGCGGCGGCGCGCTGGACCGGGGCCGAGGTGGTCGGCGTCGACGTCGACCCGGTCATGCTGGAGCTGGCCCGGCGGACCACCGGCGAGCGCGTCCACTGGGTCGACGCCGACCTCTCGCGTCC
Organism: Pseudonocardia sp. McavD-2-B; assembly: GCF_024124365.1. Lineage (NCBI taxonomy): Bacteria > Bacillati > Actinomycetota > Actinomycetes > Pseudonocardiales > Pseudonocardiaceae > Pseudonocardia > Pseudonocardia sp. McavD-2-B. The sequence goes on along the minus strand of NZ_JAMXSG010000268.1, from coordinate 3,109 downwards.
CGGGTGGACCGACGCCGTCGGCGGCGGGCCGTTCGACGCGGCCGTCTCGGCCACCGCCCTGCACTGGCTGCCCGAGCACGCGCTGCCCGGGCTCGCGCAGCGCCTCGCGTCCGTGCTGCGCCCCGGCGGGGTGTTCGTGAACGTCGACACCCTGCTCGCCGACCCCGCCCGGCCGCGCCTGGCCGAGCTGACCCGGACCCTGCGGGTCGAGCGCACCGACCGGGGACTGGCGACCGGCGAGGACTTCCGGACCTGGTGGGACGCGCTCGCCGACGAGCCCGCCCTGGCCGACGGGTTCGCCGAGCGGGAGCGCCGCTTCGCCGACCGGGTCACCGGCGGGTCGTCGCTACCGGCCTGGGAGCAGGCGCTGTCCGGCGCCGGGTTCGCCGAGGTCGGGACGCTCACCCAGACCTTCGACCGGCGGACCCTGGTCGCGATCCGCTGATCACCCGAGCCGGGCGCGCGCGAAGTTCGCCCAGGCGAACGTGTTCGGCCGGGCCGCCTCCAGTCCGGTGAGCCCGGCCGCCACGCCGACGTTCCAGTCCCGCACACCCCACACCAGGGCGCCCGACTCGGCGCGCAGCAGACCGAGGATCCGGGCGAACGCGGCGGTGCGCGCGGCGTCGTCGGTGGTGGCGACGGCGGCGTAGTAGAGGCGGTCGATCTCCGGGCTGCGGTAGCCGGTGAAGTCGTAGGTCGGGGTGCTGGTCAGCATCCGGCGTCCGATGTAGTCCGGGATCGGCAGCGAGCCGGTGCTGTTCTGGGAGAACACGCCCTGCTGCCGGATGGCCCGGAAGTAGCCCGACGACGGCAGCGGCCGTGCCGTGACCCGCAGCCCGACCTCGCCGAGCTGGCGCGCGACGAGTGCGGTGGCGGCGTCGAAGGTCGGGTCGGCGCCGCTGGTCTGCAGCTCGATCGCCGCCCCCTGTGCCCCGGCCTCGGTGACGAGCGCGCGGGCCCGCGCGACGTCCCGCGCCACCGGGCCCACCCCCGCCGGGTGGTAGCGCAGTCCCTGGCCGAACATGTCGTCGCCGACCCGGCCGCGCCCGAGCAGCACGACCCGCACGAGCTCCTCGCGGTCGATGCCCAGCCGCACCGCCTCGCGCAACCGCGGGTCGGAGAACGGTGCCCGGTCCACCCGCATCACCAGGAACTGGCTCGCCGAGGCCGGCGCGGACAGCGCCGAGGCGCGCTGCTCGCCCCCCAGCCGGGCGGCGCCGGTGGGGGTGAGGTCGTGGGCGTAGTGCACCTGGCCGGACAGCAGGGCGCCGATCCGGGCGGCCTCGTCGTCGACGGGCAGGAACTCCAGCTCACGTACGCCGGGCGCGCCGTCCCAGTGGTCCTCCGACGCGGTGTAGACGGTGGACCCGCCCGGGGTGAACGACGCGAGCCGGAACGGCCCGGTCCCGTTCGGACGGTCGAACGACGTCGTCCCGGCCTTGACGATCTCGGTACCGGGCGCGCCCCAGGCCAGCGGGAACAGCGTGTTCGGCCGGGTCAGCACCAGCTCGACCTCGCTCGGCGACACCGCCCGCGAGGCGGCCTCGTCGAGGTCGCGGAACAGGGTCGCGGCGATCGCGGTGGTCGCCGGGTCGGTGATGCGGGCCAGGGTGGCGAGCACGTCGTCGGCGGTGAGCGGGGAGCCGTCGTGGAAGCGGGCCGCGCGCAGCCGGATCCGCCACCGCCGCCCGGTCGCGTCGCTCTCCCAGGACTCGGCCAGCCGCGGCTCGGGGGTCATGTCCTGCGACCACCCGGTGAGGGTGTCGAAGCACGCCTTGGCCCGGGCCTGGTCGACGTAGAGCGGCAGGACGTGCGGGTCCAGCGACTCGCGCGAGCCGCCGGTCGCGAAGGCGACCCGCAGCCGCTCCTCGCCCGTCCCGCCGCCGGAGCAGCCGGTGAGGGCGAGCGCGGCGACGCCGAGCGCGCCGGTCAGCACCCGGCGCCGGGACAGCTCGGGCGGGGTCATCCGGCGGCCCGCCCGGTGTCCGAGGCGCGCAGGCCGGGCGTGAACACGTGCCCGTCGAGGACGGCCGGGCGGGGCGCCGTACCCGGTCCGCCCGCGCGGACCCAGTCGGCGACGGCGTCGGTCGTCGCAGCGTCCAGGACCGCACGCAGCCACACGGGCCGCGCACCGGCCCGTCGCGCGGCCGGAGTGGGGCCGACCACGACGACGTCGGAGTCGGCGCACGGGCCGAGGCACTCGCTGGTCCGCAGCCGCGCGTGGCCCTCGATGCCCCGGGTGAGCCGGTCGAGCAGCCCGTCGTGGTGGGGCCGGTCCAGGCTCGGGTGCTTGCGACCGGAGCCGCAGCAGCATCCCCGGCAGACGGTGACGGCGGACAGCGCAGACATGATCCGACCCTACGCGACATATGACGGATTGTTCAGACGTCGAGGATGACAATCAGGTGAGTGCGGCCACCGCCATGCGGGAACCCTCCGGTCCCACACCCCGGACACCAGGAGATCCCCATGAGCCACCACGTCCTCGAGGCCGCCGGCGTCAGCACCCCGGCCACCGTCGTCGAGAAGCTGCACGACGCCGCCCGCGCGAGCACCGCCTGCGCCTCGGCCATGGTCGCCTCCGGCGGCATGGAGACCGAGGTGCTCCTCGCCCTCGACGCCGCCGACCTCTGTACCGCGGCCGCGAGCGTGCTCGGCCGCCGGACCGGGGACAAGGCGGTCGGCGAGGCCGCCGCGTCGGCCGCCGCGCTCGCCTGCGAGGCCAGCTCGGCCGCCTGCGGCGCGCACGCCGACCACCACGAGCACTGCCGGCTGCACGCCGAGGTCACCCGGGAGACCGCGCAGCTGCTGCGCGAGCACGCGGGCGCCTGAGCGCTCCGGCTCAGCCGGCCGGGACCGGCTGCGGTGCCGCGGCCACCCGGCCGTCGACGAGGGTCACGACCCGGTCCGCCGACGCGACGGCGACCGGGTCGTGGCTGATCAGCAGCACCGCGGTGCCGTCCTCGCGGCAGACGCGCCGCAGCTCGGCGAGCAGCAGCGCGCGGTGCCCGCCGTCCAGCGCCGAGGTGGCCTCGTCGGCCACCAGTACCGCGGGCCCGGCGAGCAGGGCCCGCGCCACCGAGGCGCGCTGGAGCTGACCGCCGGACAG
>NZ_JAMXSG010000267.1:0-8147 GCF_024124365.1 Pseudonocardia sp. McavD-2-B | reverse complement strand
GGCCGCGCTGCGGTAGACGTCACCGAGCCGGACCGCCCACGGTGCCGCCGCGAACCGGTCGAGGAACCGCCGCCGGGCCCCGGCCCCGAGCCGGGCGCGCAGCTCGGCGTCGCGGGTCAGCCGCACCAGCTCGTCGGCGATGCGGGTGGCGTCGACCGGGGCCAGCAGGCCGGTCTCGCGGGTCACGATCTCGGGGATCCCGCCGACCCGCGTCGCGACCGCCGGGGTCCCGGTGCCGTGGCCGAGCAGCAGCATGCGAGGCATCGTGTCGTGCCGGGTCGTGTGCAGCTGCACGTCGGCGGCGCGGAGCAGCGCGACCGGGTCGGTGCTGCGGCGGAACGCCACCCGGCCGGACAGCGCCTCGTCGGCGGCGACGCGCGACTCCAGCCACGGCCGCAGCGGCCCGTCGCCGCCGAGCACCACGGTGAGCGGCTCGTCCGGTCCGATCCCGGCGACGGCGTCGAGCAGCATGTCCTGCCCCTGGCCGCGGCGCATCGGCGCGACCGAGACGGCGACGACCTCGTGGTCGTCCACGCCGAGCCCGCGCCGCAGCTGCTCCCGCTCCGCGGGCGTACCCTCGCCCGGGTCGGCGGCGCCGTCCGGGATCACCGACAGGCCCTCGGTGGACCCGGCGGCGCGGCGGTACCAGTCGCGCTGCAGGGCTGACGTCGCGATCGTGCGGGTCATGAACCGCTTGCGCGCCAACGTCTTCGCGGTCCGCCGCAACTGGTCGCCGCGGTCGGCGGGGTGCTCGTGGATGTGGTGCAGCGTGGACACCGCGGGCACCCGCAGCCGGGCAGCGGCGGCCGAGCCGACGACGTCGGGCCGGGCGCCGTGGCTGTGCACCAGGTCGACACCGTGCTCCCGGAACGCGGCGAGCACCTTCAGCACGGCACGCGGGTCCCACGGCGCGACGTTCAGCTCGACCGGTGGTGCCCCGGCGCGGGCCATGCGTTCGGCGACGTCGGAGTGCCCGGAGGGGGCCAGCGCGACGACCACCACCCGGAACCCGGCGTCCGGGGCCGCGGCGGCGAGGTCACCGAGCGCGGCGGCGACGCCGCGGTCGTCGAGCGACTCGACGAGGTGTCCGATCGTCAGGGTCCTGCTGCTGTGATCGCTGGTGGGCACGGTGACGTGGCCTCCCGGGGTGGCGCTGCGGGGTCGGTCCTCGGCGGTCGGCCGGTGACCCGGTCGTGGCTCGCCGGTCACCATGACACTACCGAGTGACGACGTCGCGTGACGGGGTCGGACGCTGCGCGCATCGGGCGACACCGGGCGGGGGGTGCCTGCCGATCGGGGGAGTGCCGGGCAGCGCCCGGGGTCCGTTACGGTCACTCCGGTGCGCACGGTTCTCGTGATCGGGATCGGGGCCGGTGACCCCGACCACCTCACCCTCCAGGCGGTTCGCGCCCTGCGACGGGCCGACGTCGTGTTCGTCATCGACAAGGGTCTCGACGGCGGGGGGTCGCAGGACGACCTGCTGGCCCTGCGCACCGAGCTCCTGCGGCGGCACCGCCCGGACGGCGGGTACCGGCTGGTCACCGCGCCCGAGGTGGACCGGGACCGCGGCACCGAGGTCGAGCGCGACGACGAGCGCTACCGCGACGTCGTCGTCGACTGGCAGGACCGCCGTGCCCGGCTCTACCGCGACATGCTCGACGCCGAGCTGGCCGACGGGCAGACCGGCGCCTTCCTGGTCTGGGGCGACCCCTCCCTCTACGACGGGACGCTGCGCCTGCTCGACCGGGTCCTCGCCGGCGCGGGGGAGCAGTGGTCGGTCGAGTCGGTCGCCGGGATCTCCAGCGTCGCCGCCCTCGCCGCCGCCCACCGGCTGATCCTCAACCGGGTCGGGCGCCCCGTCCTGATCACCACCGGGCGCCGGATCGCCGAGGGGATGCCCACCGACGTCGACGACGTCGTCGTGATGCTCGACGGTCGCACCGCCTTCGCCACGCTGCCCGACGAGCAGCGCCGTGAGCTGCACATATTCTGGGGCGCCTACCTGGGTACGCCCGACGAGCTGCTCGTCGCCGGGCCGCTCGTCGAGGTGACCGACGAGATCCTGAAGGTCCGGGCCGAGGCCCGGGAGAACAAGGGGTGGATCATGGACACCTACCTGCTGCGCCGGGGTGCCGAGGAGCGCTGACCCGCCGCGGGCCGACGACGAGGAGGTCGCATGCGCTACGCCGACGGACCCACCACCGAGGCCACCGCCCGGGTCGCCGCACCGCCCCAGGCGGTGTGGGAGCTGGTGACCGACCCGGAGTTCCTGGCCCGGGTGTCGACCGAGATGCAGCGCGCCTCGTGGGGCGAGGGTGACGAGCCGGGCCTCGGGGCCCGGCTGCACGGCCACCACCGCCACGACGCGATCGGGGAGTGGAGCACCGTCTCCACCGTCACCGGTTGGGAGCCGGAGCGGCTGTTCGAGTGGACGGTCGGGCTCGGTGACGAGAGCGGGGCGACGGCCGTGTGGCGTTTCGAGCTCACCCCCGACGGCGAGGGGACCGCGCTGCGCCAGTGGGCCCGGATGGGTCCCGGGCCGTCGGGCCTCACGCAGGCAATCGAGCGGTGGCCGGACAAGGAGGAGCGGATCGTCGAGGGCCGGCTGCGGGAGTGGCGGACCGGGATGGAACGCAACCTCGACGCCGTCCGCGAGCGCCTCGGCTAGTTCCCCGTCCGGGGTGGCGGCCACGCGCCGGGACGTACGAGCGGTGGCCGTTCTGCGACGACCCGTCACCCCGGCGTCGCCCGCTCGTTGAACGGAGGGGACCTCCGGCGATCCTGAGAACACGGAGGGTGTTCGTCGTAGATCGTTGAGCCGTTCGGTCCAGCCGACCTGTCACTCGGCGTCCGGAGTCGACCCGTGATCGCCCGGGTCGCCGAGGTGCTCTCAGAAAAGCAACCTCGACGGGTCACCGTTTCGTAACGTCCCGAACCGGACGAGCCGGGTGACCCGGCCCGATCCGGCCGCTCCCCAGGGGTGCCCCCGCACCCCGGCCACGCCGGTGCCCGCGCCGTCCTCCACCGCTCCCCAGCACCCTCGCCCGCGGCGAGGCGGAAGGACCGCTCGAGATGGGCAAGCACACCCGGACCGGCCACCGTTCGACCGGCGTCGCCGCGGCGGTGGCCGCCGGCCGGCCCCTCCGCGGGCGGCGCAGGCACGCCGCTCCCTCCGCGGGCACCGCGCGCCGGATCGCCGCCCCCGCGACGCTCGCCGCGCTGCTGCTGACCACCGGCGCGACGACCGGGACGGCGTTCGCCGGCACCGGGTCCGACGACGGTTCCTCCGGCACCTCGGCGGACTGCCCGGACGGGTCCACCCCGGTGGGCGGCTCCTGTTCCGGCGGCTCCTCGGGATCCGAGTCCTCGTCGGGGTCCTCCGGCGGGCTGGGTGACCTCGTGACCGGGGCGGACGTCGTCGGCTCGGTGCTGGGTGCGGGCGGCTCGGGATCGGGCTCCTCGGGCGGGGACTCGTCGGACCAGGGGTCGGGGACGACGAGCGAGACGTCCGGCAAGGACTCCGGCGGCGAGGACTCCGGCGGCAAGGACTCGGCCGGCAAGGACTCCGGCGGCGACGACTCGGCCGGCAAGGACTCAGCCGGCAAGGACTCGGCCGGCAAGGACTCCGGCGGCGACGACTCGGCCGGCAAGGACTCGGCCGGTAAGGACTCGGCCGGTAAGGACTCGGGCGGCTCGGACTCCGCAGCCCCGGCCGCAGGCACGAAGGACTCCGGCAGCCCCTCCACCGGCCCGCTCGACGCGGTCCCCGGCCTCGGTGACCTCACGGGCGGCCTCGGCAAGGGCGTCGACCTGAACACCCCCACGAAGCCCCTGACGTCGCTGCCCGACCCGGCGCAGACCCTGTCCGACGCCGGTACCTCGGTGCCCGGCGCCGGGCAGGCCGGCTCGCTGGTCGACACCGCGGTGGGCGCCGCGGGCACCGTCGTCGGCACCGACACCGGCAACAGCCCGCTGGCCGGCCCGACCGACACCCTCACCGGCCTCGGCGACGTCGTGCCGGACCTGCCGTCGGTCCCCGGCGTCACCGACGGCAGCACCGACGAGCTCCCTGACGTCCCCGGCCTCACCGCGGGCGGACCGCTGGAAGGCCTCAACGAGATCGCGGGCCTGCCCGACACCACCCCGCTGACCGGCAGGGACGGCCCACTGCCGGATTTGTCCGGCGTCGCGCGCACGGCGGGCCTGCCCGACTACTCGGGTCTCGGCGGCCTGCCGGACGTGGCCGGGGTCGTCGGCGGCCCGAGCACCGGGCCCACGCAGGTCGACCTGGCGTCGAAGAACACCGACGGCGTGGCCGGGACCGCCACCGTCGACTCCGACACCGTCTCCGGCACCGCGACCGGCATGGACCCGGACGCCCGCTACGTGTCGTTCTTCTACGGCGCGACCTCCAGCGCCACCAACAACAACCCCTGCATCCTCGACGGCACCAACCCGCTGCCCGGCGGCCAGACCGTCGGCGAGTGGGAGGTCGACGAGAACGGCAACGGCACCCTGGAGGCGCCCAACCCGTCGGGGAACATGTACAAGCTCACCGGCGGCACCATGTCGATCCGCAAGGTCGAGCACGGCTTCGACAAGGCGACCGCCCCGCCGGTGAACCCGCTGTCGTACTCGCTGTCCAGCTGCGGTGCGATGGAGCGGATCTCCACCGCCGACCCGGTCACCGACGCCGTCCCGAAGCTCCCGACGGCGAACGTCCCCGGCACCCCCTACGTCTCCGGTCCGGGTCTGCAGGACTGATCGACGCGCGGGCGGCGCGGCGCTGTGGTCGGATCGGTCCGTGCTCGGCAGCGCTCTCGATACCGTCCTCGACCGCACCCTGGTCCCCGGCTACTCACGGATCGGGTACCTGCTGCGGCGCCCGGGCTGGAGCGGTGACCGCGCCGACCCGCCGCGCGGCGCCCTGACCGGGCGCACCGCGCTCGTCACCGGCGCGGGCGGCGGGCTGGGGGAGGCGATCGCGACCGGGCTCGTGCGGCTCGGTGCGACGGTGCACCTGCTCGTCCGCTCCCGGGACAAGGGTGCCGCCGCGCAGGACCGGATCCTGGCCGCGGTACCCGGTCTGTCCCGCGACCGGCTCCCGGTGCAGGTCTGCGACCTGGGCGAGCTCGCAGACGTGCGTGCGTTCGCGACCCGGTTCGCCACCGAGGTCGACGCGCTGGACGTGCTGGTGCACAACGCCGGGCTGCTCCCGCCCGAGCGCAGCGAGACCTCCGAGGGAAACGAGCTGACCCTGGCCGTGCACGTCCTCGGACCGCTGCTGCTGACCCGGCTGCTCACCGACACCCTCGCGGCCGGCGCCGAGCGGTCCGGAGCCGACTCCCGGGTGATCATCATGTCCTCGGGCGGCATGTACGCCCAGCCCCTGCGCGACGACGACCTGCAGTTCCGCACCGGTGACTACGGCGGCACCGCGGCCTACGCCCGCACCAAGCGGATGCAGGTCGTCCTGACCGGGCTGCTCGCCGACGAGCTGGCCCCCCGGCACGTCACCGTGCACGCACTGCACCCCGGGTGGGCCCGCACCCCGGGCGTCACCGGGTCGCTGCCGCTGTTCGACAAGGTCGTCGGCCCCGTGCTGCGCACCCCGGCCCAGGGCGCGGACACCGCGGTGTGGCTCGCGGCCGCGCCGTCGTCGGCGGTCGGGACCGGCCGGTTCTGGCACGACCGCACCCCGCGCCCGGCGCACTACCTGTCGCGGACCCGGGAGACCCCGGCCCAGCGCGAGCGGTTCCGCGCCGAGGTGGACCGGCTCACCGGCTGAGTCCGGGCGCCTCCAGGAGGGTGCGGGCGGCGCGCGTGACGTGGTCCAGCACCGTGTCCGGGTCGGCCCGCCCGACCGCGCCCCCGGGCAGCAGCGGCTGGACCAGGCTCAGCCCGAGCAGCCAGGTCAGGACCAGCTCCGCGCGCAGTTCGGCGTCGGCCCGGTCGGCGGCGCCGGCGGCCTGCTCGGCGAACGCCTCGGTGAACGCCCCGGCCAGCTCCACCCGCACGGCCGCGGCCGCCTCCGACGTCCCGGCCGAGCGCACGACCGGCCCGAACAGGTCGCGCTCGGGCCCGTCGCCGCCGTCGAGGATCGACCGCAGCAGGCGGGTCAGGAGCTCCTCCGGCGGGCCGTCGTGCAGCACGGCGAGGGCACGCTCGGCGGCGACCCGGGCGAACAGGGCGTCCTTGCTGCCGAAGTAGCGGAAGAGCAGCGCCTGGTTCACCCCGGCCCGGTCGGCGATCGCGCGGACCGAGGTGCGGTCGTAGCCGTGCTCGGTGAACAGGTCCGCGGCTGCGGCGAGCAGGGCGCGGCGGGTGCTGTCACCGGAACGGGCGGACGGGGCGGCGGTCACGGGGGAGTGCTCCTTCGTACGACGGGTGCGGCGCGGGAACCGGCCACGGCGGGTCCGGTGTCGGCGACCGTAGCGTCCGGGCGCCGGCGCATGGCGCGGCGCGACGCGGGGTACGCACGGTCGATACCGAACACCGCCCGACACATGGCCAGACCGAGGAGACCCGCGACCGATGGCATCCGCTTCAGGTGACGAGAACGAGTTCCAGCCGGAGGCGCCGGACATGGCGTCGGCGATGCAGCTGGACACCGACGAGGCGCTGACCGGTCCGTCGGACACCGACCCGCTGGACTCCGGCTACGTCCCGCCGGACCGCCCCTACGGCGTCGAGGACAACGCGGTGACCGCGGCGGGTCAGGAGGAGGGCGAGTCGCACGAGGCGCGACTGGCCCGGGAGCTGCCCGACGAGCTGCCCGAGGGAGACCCGGGCCGCTCCGGCCGGCTGACCGCCGCCGCCGACTCCGCGACGGGCGACCCGGCTGTCGACGGCGCCGGGACCGACGTGGGCGTCGACGGCGGCGCGGCCAGTGCCGAGGAGGCCGCCGTGCACGATGTCGACGAAGGCATCGTGCCGGTGGTCGACGAGTCACCGGTCGGGGACCCGGAGGTCAGCGACCAGCTCGCCCGCGACGCCGACCACGCCGACGAGGCGGCGGCCGACGCCGAGTGGGACGCCTCGACCGACCCCGAGTGGGCCGAGCAGAACAGCTGAGCGTCACCCGGCACACACGAGGGCCCCGGTACCGCGTCGCGCGGTCCGGGGCCCTCGTCGTGGGTGGGAGCGTGCGCTCAGGGGGTGGTGGGGCCCGCCGCGCTGCCGGTCAGCCGGGCGATGGCGCCGTCGAGGTCGAGGTGGTCGTGCTCCTCGCCGAGGTCGACGATCTCCAACGTCGAGTCGACGAACTGGGCCAGCAGGTCGCGGTCGACCTCCAGGACGGCGGACCCGCCGTCGGAGCGGATCTCCAGCTCGACGACGTCATAGCCGTCGATGCGCCGCGGCGCCATCCGGATGTCACCGATGCCGGTGGGCGTGGTCAGGCCCTCGATCACCAGGTCGCGGGCCACGAGCCACTCGATCCAGCGGTCGGACGACCGGCGCACCGAGAACGAGATCGCGAACGGGTCCGCGGCGCGGTACGCCCAGCGGCTCACGATCGGCGACGCCTGCCCGTGCAACACGGTGAAGACGTCCTGCTGGACCGACTCGCTGGCCATCGTGCTCCGCCTCTCCTGGACCCCCCGACCGCCGCGGTACCGCGACGGCCTCACACGGAACATCGTCGGAACGGGCCCGGACGCTGCACCCGGCACCGGGTTTCACCCGTTCGCGCCAACTGTCATTCACCTCACGGTACCCAAGTCGCGCAAAGGGTGTAACGCGAGGCCGGGTTCCGGCGAGAGACGCCGTCCGGTACGAGACCCGGTGACGCAGGGTGCGGTGCGGCCGACCGTCCCGTCAGCCGCGGTCGACGCGGTCGACCACCCAGATCCCGCCGGTGCCGGAGCGGACCGGCTGGGTGAGCCGGATCGTCGAGCGCTGCGCCGACCGGCCGTCGGTGGCGGCGTACACGCCGCTGCCGAGGCGGGTGACGGTCGGGTTCCGGTAGCCGAGCTCACTGCCGACGTAGGAGATCGTGACCTCCTCCGGGTCGAGCAGCCACGGGTCGCCGCCGGCGTCGGCCTGCTGCTGCATCCGCTTCGCGGTCGCCGCGTCGCCCGCGGGCCACATCGGCGACGCCGACGCGGCGGCCCCCGGGGCGCCGGTGCGGCCCGGCCCGGTGCCGC
>NZ_JAMXSG010000266.1:0-8196 GCF_024124365.1 Pseudonocardia sp. McavD-2-B | reverse complement strand
CGGCAGACCGGACGGACCGCAGGGGCGCCCCGCCGACACACGCCCGGCAGGTCCGGGCGGGTCCGCGCCGGAGGCCCCGCGCGACACCTCGCGTTCCGCTCCTCCTCGGCCACCGCACACCGGTCTCGCCGCCGGTGCCGCGGCAGGCACCGCCGCAGCAGGAACCGCCGCAGCAGGCTCGGCGGCGGGAGGCTCCGCGGCGAAGGCCCGGGGCGGCCGCGGTGAGAGGCGCGAGGGGAACAGCACGCTGTCCCCGCCCGCCGGCAGGTCGGCCGCACCCGACCCCGCGCGGCGCACCCTCGCCGCCGCGCTCGGACTCACCGTGGCGTCCACCGTGGTGCCCGGCAGCGGACACCTCGCGCTGCGCCGCCGTCGTACCGGTGGGCTGATCCTCGGCACGGTGGTCGCGATCGTCGTCGGGCTGGCGGCGGTGGTGCTCCTGGCCCGGCGCTCGACGCTGCTCCAGAACCTGCTGTCGACGACCACGCTGACCGTCATCGCGGTGGCGCTGGTGGTCGCCGGGATCGCCTGGATCGCCCAGGTCGCGCGGACCTACGCACTGGCCCGGCCGCGCGGGATGCCGCTCGGTCGGAAGATCCTCGGCACCGGGACCGCGGCCCTGCTGTGCCTCACCGTCGCCGTGCCCTTCGGCTACGGCGTCGAGCTGATGAACTCCCAGCGCGGGCTGCTGAACTCGCTGTTCCAGGGCGGCGGGACCTCGGCGGCCGAGGCGCTGGGCAAGCCCCGGCTGAACGTGCTGCTGCTGGGCAGCGACGCCGGCGACGACCGGACCGGTACCCGTACCGACACCATGATGGTCGCCAGCATCGACACCCGTTCCGGCCGGACGACGCTGTTCAGCCTGCCCCGCAACATCCAGCGGGCCGAGTTCCCGCCGGGCAGCCCGGCCGCGGAGGAGTTCCCGGACGGCTTCCACGACCCGTCGCAGCCGTTGTCGGGCGACTACCTGCTCAACGCCATCTACGCCTATGCCGAGCAGCACCCGGAGATCGCGCCGTCGGGACCGACGTCGTCGCCGGGCATCAACCTGCTCCAGTCCTCGATCGCGTACATGACCGGCCTGCCGCTGGACTACTACCTCGAGGTCAACATGGCCGGGTTCTCCTCGATGATCGACGCCGTCGGCGGGGTCACCGTGAACGTCGGGCCCGAGCCGATCCCGGTCGGTGGCGTCACCGCGTTCGGCAGGCACGTCACCCCGGACCGCTACATCAGCCCCGGGGTGCAGACCCTGGGCGGTGAGGACGCGCTGTGGTTCGCGCGCTCCCGCCGGGACGGCACCGACTACCAGCGGATGGGCCGCCAGCGCTGCCTGATCCAGGCGGTCATCTCGCAGACGACCGCGACCGAGCTGATCTCCCGGTTCCAGAGCATCGCCGCGGTGACCCGGGACAACGTCGCCACCGACATGCCCCAGCAGGTGCTGCCCGCGCTGGCCGTCCTGGCCGACGAGGGGTTCCGGCTGGAGAGCGTCGCGTTCGACCCGTCGCTGCCGGACCCGAACTCCTCGACGGGCTACTTCGTCACCGCCGACCCCGACGTCTCCTACATGCGCGAGGTCGTCCGCAACGCCATCGCCGACCCGGCCCCGGAGCCGGCGCCCGGGACCGCCCCGGCGCTCGCCGCCCCGACGGCGCAGCCGTCCCCGAGCACGGAGTCGTCGCGGTCGTCCTCGGCGAGCGCGTCGCCGACCCCCGACCCGGCCGCGGCGCTGCCGCAGTCGGTCGAGGAGTCCTGCGCGTCGACGGGCGCGGCCGACGTCCCCGCCGGGGGCGAGCCCGGCACGTCGCAGGACCCGTCCGCGACCGGTTCGAGCGGGGTCTCCGGCTCCGATCAGGTCGACGGCCTCCGTCCCGACCAGAACTAGCCCTCCGCGGCCGAGCCCGCCGCACCGGTCGGGCGACCGGGGCAGAGCGCCGCTCAGGCCGTCGCGAACGCCCCGAGCACGTGGTCCGGCCGGATCCCGTCGAAGTGGGAGCGCCAGATCCCGTGGTAGAGGACCTCCTCCTCGCTACGCAGCGGCCAGGAGTCGGACGGGTGCTCGGGCACCCCGTCGGTGACCCCGGTGTCGGCCGCGGCGGCGGCCTTGCGGGCGGCCAGCTCGGCGAGCACGGTGCCGGCGCCGGAGCCGTCGCCGAACTGCTCCTTGCCGCGCCACAGCAGATCCTCGGGCAGCCAGCCCTCGAACGCCTCGCGCAGGATCGCCTTCTCGGGGCGGCCGTCCGGGCACTGCTTCCACTCCGGCGGCAGCGCCAGCGCGGCCCGGACCAGGCCGGAGTCCAGGAACGGCTCGCGGGCCTCCAGGCCGAAGTACATGGTGGTGCGGTCGCAGCGCTGCAGGTTGAGGTGGTGCAGCTGCTCCAGCGAGCGGACCAGCTCGGCCTGCAGGGTGTCCGGGTCGGCGTACTCGGGGCCGTGGATGTAGGAGTAACCGGCGAACAGCTCGTCGGCACCTTCCCCGGTGAGCACGACCTTGACCTTCTTCGCCGCCTCGCGGGCGAGGATCAGGTTGGGCACCGCGCTGCGGACCAGGGCCGGGTCGTAGTGCTCGATGACCTCGACGGCGTGGTCGAGGGCCTCGGCGATGTCCTCGGGGGTCACCAGGATCTCGTGGTGGTCCGACCCGATGTGCGCGGCGACCTTGCGGGCCGCGATCAGGTCACCGGACTCGGCGGTCCCGACGGCGAAGGTGGGCAGCTGCTCGCCTCGGGCCCGGGCCTCCTGCGCGGCGATGGCCGCGACCAGCGCCGAGTCCAGGCCACCGGACAGGAACACGCCGACACCGACGTCGGACATCATCCGGCGACGGACCGCGGACACCACGGCCTCGCGCACCCGGGACAGGTCCGCGTCGTCCCAGCCGGGGCGGATCGCGCGGCGTGCCGGGCGGACCTCGACCGGCACGGCGTCGGCGAACCGCACCAGCCCCGACGACGGGCTCCACAGGCAGCCGGGCGGGAACGAGCGCACGTACGGGCGGTCCTCGGGGTCGAACGCGCGGAGCTCGCTGGCGAACAGCACCGTCTCCGACGGGTCCGGCGCGGTGTACGGGACAGCCCCGGACGCACCGCCGCCGCCGTCACGGAGCTCTGCCGGCGGCACCCAGTACAACGGCTTCACGCCGAACGGATCCCGGGCGACGAGCCCGGCGCCGTCGGTGCGCCCCATGGCGACGGCGAACATGCCGTTCAGCGAGGCGACCGCGGCCTGGCCGTCCCACATCACCGCGTGCAGCGCGGCCTCGGTGTCGGACTTGGTGCGCACCGTGCCGTCCGGGAACGCCTTGGCGATGCGCTCGTGGTTGTAGATCTCGCCGTTGCCGACGATCCACGCGGTGCGGGCGGCGTCGGACATCGGCTGGTGCCCGCCGCTGACGTCCATGATCGACAGGCGTTGGTGCCCGAGCCAGGCGTTCCCCACGACCTGCACGCCGGTGTCGTCGGGGCCGCGGTGCGCCACCCGGGCGAGCATCCGCTCGTACTTCCCGGGGTCGGCGGGCTCACCGCCCGGCCACGCCGTGGGTCCACCGAACGCAGCCACGATCCCGCACATGGGCTCCATCGTCGCACGGTCGCGCGAACCCGCATCCCGGCTTCCGCTCCCCCACCGTGTGAGTTCGGACTCTGAAAGGCGTTTCCGGAGCGATCCGAATTGCCCCGGCGGCCGTGGGTTCGTACGGTCGGAGACCGGCCAGGACGGCCGCCGTCCACCGCCGACACCAGGACTCAGGGTCCGGAGGCGGGGACCGACACCGGCCATCGAGCAGGTGCGCGGTGATGCCGCGCCAGGACCGACCGACAAGGGGCGGACTCAGGTGAGCACGGCAGAGCACGACGAGCGGCAGGGCCGGCACAAGGTCGTGATCGTCGGCGGAGGGTTCGGCGGTGTGCAGGCCGCCAAGGCGCTCAAGGGCGCCGATGTCGACGTGACGATCGTCGACCGCACGAACCACCACCTCTTCCAGCCGCTGCTCTACCAGGTCGCGACGGGCATCCTGTCCCCCGGCCTGATCGCCCCGGCCCTGCGCCGGGTGCTGAAGAAGCAGAGCAACGTCCGCACCCTGCTCGCCGAGGTCGGCGACATCGACCTCGAGGCCAAGGTCGTCCACGCGGCCGCGCCGGACGGGCAGCGGATCGTGCTGCCCTACGACACCCTCGTCGTCGCCGCGGGCGCCACGCACGCCTACTTCGGGCACCCGGAGTGGGCCGAGCACGCGCCCGGCATGAAGTCGATCGAGGACGCCCGGCTGCTGCGCTCGCGCATCCTGGGTGCCTACGAGCTCGCCGAGGTCGCGACGACCGAGGAGGAGAAGCAGGCGTGGATGACCTTCGTGGTCGTCGGCGCCGGCCCCACCGGCGTCGAGCTCGCCGGTCAGCTCGCCGAGCTGGCGCAGTACGTGCTGCCGCGTGAGTACCGGTCGATCGACACCCGCTCCGCGCGGATCATCCTGCTCGACGCGGCGCCGGCGGTGCTGCCGCCGTTCGCGAAGAAGCTGCAGAACTACACGCGCAAGACCCTGGAGAAGAAGGGCATCGAGGTCCGCCTGAACACCATGGCGACCGGGATGGACGCCGACTCCATCACGGTGAAGGGCCCGAACGGCGAGGAGCGCATCACCGCCCGCACCAAGGTGTGGGCCGCGGGTGTCCAGGCCTCCCCGCTGGGCGAGCTGCTGGCGAAGGCCTCCGGCGGCGAGGTGGACCGCGCGGGCCGTCTCACCGTGGACCCGGACTGCAGCCTGCCGGACCGCCGCGACGTGTTCGCGATCGGCGACATGGTCTCCACCATCGACCGGCTGCCCGGCGTCGCGCAGGTCGCGATGCAGCAGGGCACCTACGTCGGCAAGCTGATCAAGGCACGGGCGAAGGGCGACGACACCACCCCGGCCCCGTTCAAGTACTTCGACAAGGGCTCGATGGCGACCATCGGCGCCCGCGAGGCCGTCGCCGACGTCCGCGGCATCAAGCTCACCGGCTGGCTCGGGTACTTCATCTGGTGCTACGTGCACGTGATGTTCCTGATCGGCTGGGGCAACCGCTTCGGCACGCTCTACAACTGGCTGCGGTCGCTGCGCTACGCCCGCTTCCGCGGGCACCGGCTGATCAGCGTCACCGCGTCCTACGACAAGGCGGTCGACCCGGAGAAGCCGCTGGGCGAGAAGACCGACGAGCGCGCCGAGCTGGACCCGCGGGTCTCGCCCGGCACGCCGCCCGCGCCCGAGCGCCCGGCCGCCACGGGCTGAGCCGGCCACGCACCACGACCGACGCCCGGGGGCACGTGCCCCCGGGCGTCGTCGCGTGCGCGGGTGGGCCGGGGCGTGGCACCGTGATCGGGTGACCCCGGCGATGCAGGTCCTGATGCGCGACATCGCACGGCTCTGGGACACCGCGGCCGACGCGCTCTACGACGCGGGCGACCCCGGCCCGGCGACGGCCGCGCTGGCCACCGACGTGAGCTGGACCGAACTGCCGACCGGCGCCGGGGGCCACGGCCGGGACGCGGTCGTCGCGCATCTGGCCGCCCTCGCCGCGGCCCGGCCGTCCGGGCTGACCCGGACCCGGGTGTCGCGCACCGTCGACGTCCGCCGGGTGGTCGACGAGGTCCGCGTCGGCTTCACCCACGACCGGGAACTGCCGTGGCTGGTGCCCGGGCTCGCCCCCACCGGACGCGCGGCGGAGGTGCTGGCGGTGCAGCTGGTGCGGGTGCGGCAGGGCCGGATCGACGAGGTCCGCACCCTCTGGGACGTCACGGGACTGCGCTCCGTGCTCGACGGGTGAGCCCATCGTCACCGCTTTCGCGCTTTCATGCCGCTGACCTGCGGCAACAGTCCCGCCCCCGCGCCGTGCGACGGGCGGTCGCCCGGGTGCGGTGAGCAGCGCCACGGACGGCGTCGAACAGGGCCGACACGCCCTGAGGAGGGGGTTCCCGCAGGTCGTGGCGATGTCTCTGCCAGTCTGTACCGCGATCGGAGATGGCAGTCCACCCCGGTGAGCGGGGTGCGTGAACCGAGAGGAGTTGTCAGCGATGGCTCTGCCCACCCTGACCCCGGAGCAGCGCGCCGAGGCGCTCAAGAAGGCGGCTGCGGCCCGTACCGCCCGCAAGGAGCTCCGCGACAAGATCGCCAGCGGCGAGGAGACCATCCCCGCGGTGCTGGGTCGCGCGAAGACCGACCAGATCGTCGGGAAGACCAAGGTCGCGGACCTGCTCAAGAGCGTCCCGGGCTGGGGCCCGGCGAAGGTCTCCAAGGTGATGGAGGAGGCCGGCATCGACGTGTCGCGTCGTGCCGCCGGGCTCGGCGACCGTCAGCGCGCCGCGCTGATCGAGAAGGTCGGCTGACCTTCCCCCAGCTCTTCGCGACGGCCCGGTACGCACACTGTGCGGACCGGGCCGTCGCGCGTTCCGCGGGTCAGGCCCCGATGAGGCCGTGGCCGGCGAGGAACTGCTGGGCGACCGACGTGGCGCTGCGGCCCTCCAGGTCGACGAGCCCGTTCAGCTCGATCATCACCTCGACGGTGAGCAGCTCGCCCAGCGTCGCGGCCAGGGCCCGCAGCGGCGGGTACCGGTCCACGGTCTCCGCCCGGCAGGTCAGCGCGGCCAGCTGGGTGGTGAAGAAGTCCCGGTCATCGGCCAGCACGACGAGGTCGAGCGAGCGGATCCGCGCGTCGGTGGTGAACACCTCCGCGAGGTCGCACGGGCTGGACCGGGCGACGTTGACGAAGTTCAGCGCGAAGTCGTTCTGGTAGGTCTGCGAGGCCGGGAACGTGATGCCGTAGGCGGCCTGCATGTCGGCGAACTCGCGGTCGAGGAACTCCGCGGCCCCGCAGAACGTCGCCCGGGACTCATCGGCGGCGAAGTAGGGCCCCAGGTCGGACAGCGTCCGGACCTGCGCGAGCGGGCCGTCGGCGTCGCCGCGGCGGGCGACGGCGTACTGGTTGCCGAAGCGGGCGGGCCCGAGCCAGGCGACGTCGTTCCGCTCGAGGTCCTGGGCGGCGACAGCGTCGTAGAGCGCCCGCTCACCGGGGATGGTCGTGTCGTTGCCCAGGAACAACGTCCAGCCGGTGCCGGCGTACTCCCAGTAGACGTCGACGTCGCCCTGCTCCAGGGCCGCACGGACGATCGTGGAGCCGGACAGGCCGGTCCGGTCCACGGTGCGGGCCCCGCAGGCCTGCAGCGCCAGCAGGGTGATCGCGCCGAGCACCCGCTGCTCGGTGAACTCCTTCGAGCCGACGGCCAGCTCGGCGCCGGACAGGTCGACGTCGCGGGCCAGGGACCCGCCGCGCAGCTGCTGCGGCGACGGGCCGGCGACGGCGGCCGCGGCGCCGCAGCCCGAGACGAGTGCCGCGACCCCGGCGAGCAGGCCGGGCAGCGCGCGGCGCGGGAAACGGGTGGTCATCTCAGAGCCCCTTCGGATGCAGGACGTCCTCGGCGAGGCCCGCCAGCCAGTCGATGAGCAGCGCGAGCGCCGCGACCAGCACGCTGCCGGTGACCAGGACGAGGGTGCGGTTGGACGCCAGACCGTTGGAGATGATGTCGCCCAGCCCGCCGGCGCCGATGAACGTCGCGAGCGCGACGGTGCCGGTGGTGATCGTCAGCGTGGTCCGGACGCCGGCCAGGATCACCGGGACCGCGAGCGGCAGCTCGACGGAGAACAGCACACCGCGCCGGGTCATCCCCATCCCGCGGGCCGCCTCGATCACCGAGCGGTCGACCTGCTCCAGCCCGGCGATGGTGTTCCGGACGATCGGCAGGATCCCGTGGAGGACGAAGGCGAGCACCGCGATCACGGTGACCGGCAGGGTCAGGAACGCCACCGCGAACAGCACGATGAGACCGATCGACGGGATCGCCTGGCTGATGTTGGCCACGGTCAGCACCGGCCCGGCGAAGCGGCGGGTGGCCTCGCGGGTCAGCAGCACGCCCAGCGGCACCGCGATCACCAGCACCAGCACGGACACGACGGCGGTCAGCCAGACGTGCTGCCAGGTGCGGCTCGCGATGTAGGCGGCGTCGAGGCTGCGGGCCTCGATCGAGTCGAGCTCGCGGGAGGACACGACCAGGTACAGCGTCGTCAGCGCGACGACGACCACGAGCGGCCGGGCGAGCAGCGCCGCCCACCGCCGGGCCGGGCGGGCGGTCCCGTCCGGCCGCGGCCCGGTCGTCGCGCCCGGGCGGGCG
>NZ_JAMXSG010000265.1:0-8225 GCF_024124365.1 Pseudonocardia sp. McavD-2-B | reverse complement strand
TGGCGGTCGGCACTGGCCGGCCTGCCGGTCGTGTTCGGCCACCCCCGGCGGCGCTCGCTGGCCCTCATGGCCTGGATGCTCGGCATCTTCGTGCTGCCCGAGGCGCTGGCGGCGGCCTACGCCGTCGCGATCGGGGCGGGCCCGGCGGCGACCGGGCTCCTGATGGCGGCCGACCCGGCGGGCAGCGCGGTCGGGGCCCTGCTCGTCGCCTACGTGCTGCCGGCCCGGCTGCGCGAACGCGGCCTGGTGCCGTTGGCCGTCGGGGCGGCGCTACCGCTCGCACTGACGCCGCTGGCGGCCGGCCTGTGGCAGGCGGTCGCACTCTGGGCGGTCTCGGGAGCCTGCGCCACGGCCTGCCTGATCGCGGCCCAGTCGGGCTTCGCGCGGGCCACGCCGAGCGCGGTGCGCGGGAGCGCCGTGGGCGTCGCCGCGTCGGGTCTCGTGGCGACCCAGGGGGTCGCGGTCCTCGCCGGCGGGATGCTGGCCGAGTGGACCGCTCCGGCGACGGCGCTCGGTGTGTTCGGTGCGGTGGGGATCGTGCTCGCCCTCGGTGCGGTCCGGATGCTCCGGTCGGCCGGTCCGGGGGCGGTCGCATGACCCCGGCACGCGTGGTTCCCGGTGATCACCAGCCTCGGTTGCGCACGATGTCACCTCCTGTCGTCCGGTACGACGGCACCGCCGCCATTCGTGTCACTCAACGTGACGAATCGACGGTCATTATACCCGTTCGGGTGACATCGACGGTGTCGGACGAACGCGGTGTGCCGATTGGTCCCGTCCGTTCGGGTAGGTGCTCGTGACCGGGATCCGGAGTGGTGAGCCCGAACGTCCCCGCTGGCCCTTCCGCGGCCTGCCGGCGCGGGTGCTCGCCGTGCTGGTGCTCGTCGAGCTCACCGCCGTGGTGCTCGTCGTGGCCGACGTGGCCCGGCTGCCGTGGGACCGCGACACCGGCCTGCTGGCACTGGGCGCACTCGGTCTCGCGGCGCTCGGCGCGGTGCACACCGAGCTGGCGACCGGTATCGAGCGGGTGCGCCGGCGGGTCGCACACGTCTCCTACTTCGACCTGTCGACGGTCTGGACCTTCGCGGCCGCGCTGCTGCTGCCGCCGGGGATGGCGGGCCTGGTGGTCGTGGCCGTCTACGGCCACCTGTGGTGGCGGGTCTGGCGTCCCGCCGCGGCGCAGTTGTACCGGCACGCCTACACCACCGCGACCGTCGTGCTCGCCGCGATGGCCGCCTCGGTCCTCGTCCCGTCCGAGTCGCTCACCGCGGCCGCGGGGGTCGGCGGCGGGAGCCGGGTGATCGGCTACCTGTCGCTGCTGCTGGCCATGGCGGTCTACGGACTGGTCAACCAGCTGCTCGTCGCGACCGCGCTGGCGCTGTCCTCGCCGCACCGCCCCCAGTGGCGACGGCTGGTGGGGGACTGGGACGACCACGTGCTGGAGGGCGCGACGCTGTGTCTGGCGGTACTGGCCGCGCTCGCCGTGCAGCGCCAGGTGCTGCTCGTGCTGCTGGTCCTCCCGCCGCTGCTGGTGCTGCACCGGGCGGTGCTGATCCGGCAGCTGGAGGAGCGGGCGAACACCGACGCCAAGACCAACCTGCTGACCGCCGTCGCGTGGCGGGGCCGGGCGCACCGGGCGCTCGCCCGGGCGCGGCGCCAGCGCGGTGCGGTCGCGGTGCTGATCCTCGACCTGGACCACTTCAAGGCCGTCAACGACGGTTACGGCCACCTCGCCGGCGACGAGGTGCTCTCCGCCGTCGCCGGGACGCTGAAGGCCCAGGTCCGCGAGGTCGACCCGGTCGGGCGCTTCGGCGGGGAGGAGTTCGTCGTCCTCCTGGCCGGGCTGCCGGTGGGGCCGGAGGGACGCGAGCTCGCCCACAACGCGGCCGAGCGCATCCGGCGGACCGTCCGGTCGCTGGCCGTGCACGTCGACGGCCCGGGCGGCGGCATCACCATCTGCGACCTGTCGGTGTCGGTCGGGGTCGCGGTGACCGGCGGCGACGGCGAGTCCCTCGACGAGCTGCTGCAGGTCGCCGACCACGCCCTCTACGCGGCCAAGCGGGCCGGGCGCGACCAGGTCCGGACCGGACGCGACGGGAGCGTCCCCGGCCGCTGACCCCCGCGCGACCGGGTCCGCCGCACCGGGCACGGGGCCCCGCGACGACGTGGGCGACGGGACGACGGGGGGTACGCCACCGGGTCGCCGGGCACAGCGGGCGCCGGGCCGCCGGGCCGCCGGGGGCGCCGGGCCGCGGCGGCTGATCGGCTCCGTCCCGGAGGGGGCGGCGTCGGCGCGGCAGCGTCAGGCGTGTTCGGGTTCGGCCGGGAAGGTGTGGCGCCCGATCCGCACGGCGTCGCGCCCGGCCCGCTTGGCCGCGTAGAGCGCGGAGTCGGCGACCTCGAGCAGGCCGGTCAGGGCGTGGCCGTCGTCGGGGAACAGCGCCCCGCCGATCGAGACGGTGATCCCGGCGCCGGCCCGGGGCGACGGACGGCCGTCGGTCCGGGCGGCGCCCGGGGACGGTGCGGGCAGCCGCTGGGCCGGGACCCCGTCCGGCGGAGCCACCGGGCCGGAGCCGCCCGCGATCCGCCTGCGCAGCCGCTCGGCGATCTGCCGGACCTCCTCGCGCCCGTCGTTGCCGGAGAGCCGGGGGAGCAGCACGACGAACTCCTCCCCGCCGAACCGGCCGACGAGGTCGTGGTCGCGCAGCTCCTCGCGCAGCATCTGGGCGGTGGCGGCGAGGACCTGGTCGCCGTAGAGGTGGCCGTGCGTGTCGTTGATCTCCTTGAAGTGGTCCAGGTCGAGGATCAGCAGCGCCGCGGGCCGCCGTTCGCGTTCGGCGAGGGTCAGCTCGTGGGTCCCGCGCAGGTGCCAGGCCGCGTGGTTGAGCAGCCCGGTCTTGGCGTCGGTGTCGGCCCGTTCGCGCAGCTGGCGGACCAGGATCGTGCGGTGCAGGGCCAGGATGGGCGGCACCGCGAGCAGCGCGACGAACGGCCCGCTCGCGGCCAGCGCCCCCGCCGTCAGCGCCCCCAGGCAGAGGGTCGCCAGCTCCAGGGTGAGCTCGTCGCCGCCGAACAGGATGCGCACCACCCGGGTGTCCGGGCTGGCCACCGCGACCACGCCGAGGACCAGGCAGGTGTTGACGACGGTGTAGGTCAGCAGCGCGAGCAGCAGCGCGAGGGTGCCGGGCAGGCTGCCGTAGAGCTCGCCGGGCCGGGTCGCGGCGAGCACCCCGGCCGCCGCGTGCACGGACAGGATGACCGTCGCGGTGCTGTAGACCTCGCGGTAGACCGGCCTGCGGTCCGGGGGCGGCACCGGCCGCAGCACCCGGACGTAGAGGTGGGTGTAGACCACCACCACCACGAACGCGCCCAGTACCGGCGGCAGCAGCAGGGCCGAGGCGAAGGTCCAGACCGAGGTCAGGTTCACGTGGTGGGTCTCGGCGGTGTAGCGCCGGATGCGTTCGACGCCGGCCACGACCTCGGTGTGCAGGATCCCGGCCACGGTCAGCGTGGCGAGCAGCACCAGTGTCGCGTGGTCGAGCCGGGGCGGGTTCAGCAGCCCGGCGAGCACCAGGCAGACCGCCAGCAGTTCCACGGCGAGGACCGGGCCGAGCAGCCGTCCCGGGATGGACCAGATCGGCCAGCGGGTGACCTGGTGCAGCCGGACCGGTTCCGGGGCCATACGTCCCTCCCTCGCCGGCGTCGTCCCACCCGATCCTGCCCGTCCGCGGCAGCGACCGGCGTGCGGCCCCTCCGTGATCCTAACCGCACCCGTCGCCGTCTGTGATCGATACGGCTTCGTGATCGTGTCGTAGCTGCTCGGACGAGTGGTGTGATCACGCTGAGTGCCGGCCGCACGGCCGGACCGGTGATTGTTGATATCGCAATGGTGCTCCCTGGTTTGTTCGCGGGTCGACGGCGGGTCACCCTTTTCGGCGGCGGCACCGGTGAATGCGTGAGAGACCATGTCGGTATGCCGGTAATTGCTGTCCCGTGATGTCACGACGGCGCCACGACGTGGGAGATGTCGATCAGGAAAGGGGTGTCCGATGCGCAACTGGGGTTGGTGAACGCGTCCGCGGTAAGGGCCGCGGCCATTGTGTCGATCAACTGTGGGTCCGAGTGCGAAAGGAGATCGACAATGCGTAACTGGGGTTGGTGAGAACAGTGGACGTACCGCGTCGCAGCACGGGACGCGGCGGGCACCGTCCGGGTGACGGTCGACGCCCGCCGCGCCCGGCAGCGCCATCGGGTCGCCTCGGCTACCGGTCCGTAGAGTGGGACCACGAGTCGATGCCGGTCCTCCGTGGTGGAGGACGCCCGAACGGGGCCGGCGGCGAGGAGGCAGTACGTGACGACGAACCGGGGACTCTCGGCGATCCGGCGCCCGGCCGATCTGCGAGGGCTCGGGCCCGACGAGCTGACCTCGCTCGCGGCCGAGATCCGTGGGTTCCTGATCAAGGCGGTGTCCCGCACCGGGGGCCACCTGGGGCCCAACCTGGGTGTGGTGGAGCTGAGCATCGCCCTGCACCGGGTCTTCGAGTCCCCGCAGGACACCCTGATCTGGGACACCGGGCACCAGGCGTACGTGCACAAGCTGCTGACCGGCCGTCAGGAGGGCTGGGACCGGCTGAAGAAGACCGGCGGGCTGTCGGGCTACCCGAGCCGCGCCGAGTCCGAGCACGACCACGTCGAGTCCAGCCACGCGTCGTCGTCGCTGTCCTGGGCCGACGGGATCGCCCGCGCGCACGCCCTGACCGGGGTCGACCGGCACGTCGTCGCCGTGATCGGCGACGGGGCGCTGACCGGTGGCATGGCCTGGGAGGCGCTCAACAACATCGCGGCCGGCGAGGACCGCAACGTCGTGGTCGTCGTGAACGACAACGGCCGCTCCTACTCGCCGACCATCGGCGGGCTGGCCGACCGGCTCGCGTCGCTGCGGCTGCAGCCCGGCTACGAGCGGGTGCTCGAGGCCGGCAAGCGCACCGTCCGCGGCACCCCCGTGGTCGGGCCCGCGCTCTACGCCGGCCTGCACGCGTTCAAGGCCGGGGTGAAGGACGCGCTCTCCCCGCAGGAGCTGTTCTCCGACCTGGGGCTCAAGTACTTCGGCCCGGTCGACGGCCACGACATCGGCCAGCTCGAGTCGGCGCTGCGCCGGGCGAAGCGCTTCGGCGGGCCGGTCATCGTGCACACGGTCACCCGCAAGGGCAACGGCTACCCGCCCGCGGAGAACGACGAGGCCGAGCAGATGCACAGCCCGGCCGCGTTCGACCCGGAGACCGGTCTGCCCACCGGCACCCCGGTCACCGGCTGGACCGACGTGTTCGCCGAGGAGATGGTGGCGCTGGGGTCGCGGCGCACCGACGTCGTCGCCATCACCGCGGCGATGCTCGGCCCGACCGGCCTGGCGCCGTTCGCGGCCGCCCACCCGGACCGCATCGTCGACGTCGGGATCGCCGAGCAGCACGCGCTGACCACCGCCGCCGGGCTGGCCCGGGCCGGGCGGCACCCCGTCGTCGCGCTGTACTCGACGTTCCTCAACCGCGGTTTCGACCAGCTGCTGATGGACGTGGGCCTGCACCGCGAGCGCGTCACGCTGGTGCTGGACCGCTCCGGGGTCACCGGCAGCGACGGCCCGTCGCACAACGGGATGTGGGACCTGTCGCTGCTGGGCATCGTGCCCGGCATGCGGGTCGCGGCCCCCCGTGACGAGGAGACCCTGCGCGAGGAGTTCCGGGAGGCCACCGCGGTCACCGACGGCCCGACCGCCCTGCGCTACCCCAAGGGCTCGGTGATCGGCTCGGTGCCCGCGCTGCGCCGCCTCGACGGCCCGGCCGGGGTCGACGTGCTGCACGAGCCGTCCGACGGGCGCTCCCAGGTCCTGCTGGTCTGCGTCGGGGCGTTCGCGAAGGCCGGCGTCGCCGTCGCGCAGCGGCTCGCCGACCAGGGCGTCGACGTGACCGTCGTCGACCCGCGGTGGGTGCTGCCGGTCCCGCGGGAGCTGCTCACGCTGGCCGCCGACCACCAGCTCGTGGTCACCGTCTCCGACTGCGGCACGCACGGCGGGTTCGGCTCCGCGCTGTCCGACGCGCTGCGCGCCGCCGAGCTCGACGTGCGCCAGCGCGACCTCGCGCTGCCCCAGGAGTACCTGGAACACGGCAGCCGCGACGACGTGCTCGCCGCGACCGGGCTGACCGAGCAGGACATGGCCCGCCGGATCACCGAGTGGGCGGCCGCGGCGGTCCCCTCGACCCCCGAGGACGCCGTTCCCGGGCGGGAGCGCACCCGCTGATGCGCGTCATCGTCGTCGAGGACGAGCCGGCGATGGCCGACGCCGTCGTGCGCGGGCTGCGCCGGGACGGGATGGCCGTCGACGTGGCCTACGACGGCGACGAGGGCTCGGAGAAGCTGTCGGTGACCCGCTACGACGTCGCCGTCCTCGACCGGGACCTGCCCGGCCGCAGCGGCGACGACCTGTGCGACGAGCTCGTCGCCGCGGGCGGCCTGACCCGGGTGCTGATGCTCACCGCGTCGGGCACCCCGGCCGACAAGGTCGAGGGCCTGTCCCGTGGCGCCGACGACTACCTGGCCAAGCCGTTCGACTTCCCCGAGCTGGTCGCCCGGGTCCGGGCGCTCGGCCGCCGGGCGACCCCGGCGGTGCCGCCCACGCTGCGGGCAGGCGACGTCGTGCTGGACCCGGCCCGGCGCACCGTGCTGCGCTCCGGGCGGCCGGTCGAGCTGACCCGCAAGGAGTTCGGCGTGCTGGAGGTCCTGCTCGCCGCAGGCGGGGCCGTGGTGTCGTCGGAGGAGCTGCTCGAACGCGTCTGGGACGAGAACGCCGACCCGTTCACCACCACGGTGCGGGTCACCGTCATGACCCTGCGCAAGAAGCTCGGTGCGCCGGGTCCGATCGACACCGTCGTCGGTGCCGGGTACCGGGTGCCCGCCGACGGGACCCCCACGGCGTGACGGCGTGGGCGCCCTCCGGCCGCGGCTGACGCTGCTCGCGACGGCGCTCGTCGCCGCGGTCGCCGCGCTGCTGCTCTGGCTCGGCTGGATGCTGGTCGGCGCGGTGGTCGCGGGCACCCCGGCGCTGCCCGGAACGGTGTTCGTCGGCGGGGTCGCCGTGCCCGCCGAGACCGCCCGCGACGCGGTCGCCGCCGCGGCCCGCGCCGAGGTGCTGCGGGCCGGGCTGATCGCGTTCCCGCTGGTCGTCGCGGCCGGGGCGGTCACGTCCTGGGTGCTGGTCGGGCGGGTGCTGCACCCGCTGCGCCGGGTCGTCGAGACCACCTCGCGGCTCTCGGCGAGCTCGCTCGACGAGCGGGTCGCGCTCGCCGGTGCCCGTGGCGAGGTCGCCGAGCTGGCCGCCGCCGTCGACGCGATGCTCGACCGGCTGCAGGCCGCGTTCGACGCGCAGTCCCGGTTCGTCGCCAACGCCGGGCACGAGCTGCGCACCCCGCTCGCGGTGCTGCGCACCGAGATCGACGTGACGCTCCAGGACCCCGACGCCGACGCCGAGGAGCTGCGCCGGATGGCCGGGGTCGTCCGGGAGGCGGGCCGCCGCTGCGACGAGCTGGTCAGCGGGCTGCTGCTGCTCGCCCGCACCGAGGCCGGGGGAGCGATGCCGGGCTCCGACCGGGTGTCGGTGGACCTGGCCGGGCTCGTCGCCGCGGAGCTCGCGGCCGTGACCGGGGACGTCGCCGTCCGCGGCCTGGTCGTGCGCACCGACCCCCGGCCGGCGACGACCCGGGGGAACGAGCCGCTGCTGCGCCGGATGGTGGCGAACCTGCTGGAGAACGCGGTGCGGCACAACCGCGACGGCGGCTGGATCGAGGTCGGCTGCGGGACCGGAACGCCCGGGCCGGGGGTCGTGCTGCGGGTCGCGTCGTCCGGGCCGGAGCTGGCCCCGGACAGGGTGGCCGAGCTGTTCGAGCCGTTCCGGCGGGGCCCGGTGGCCCGCACCGCCCACACCCGCGGCTCCGGCCTGGGGCTGTCGATCGTGCGGTCGGTGGCCACCGCGCACGGCGGGGCCGTCCACGCCGAGGCGGTGCCCGGTGGCGGACTGGAGGTGCACGTCGCGCTGCCCGACGACAGCACGGCCCCGGAGCCCTCGGGCGGGGCCCCGGTCCTCGCCCGCTGACCGGACGCCGACCCGGTCCGGGTGCCTCACCCGGGACGCGGGCCGGGGCGGCTCGGGCGGCTCAGCGGGCGCGGGTGGCCAGGGC
>NZ_JAMXSG010000264.1:0-8257 GCF_024124365.1 Pseudonocardia sp. McavD-2-B | reverse complement strand
CGACCGGGCCTCGGCCAGGTCCGCGGGCCGTGCCGCCGCGCGGTCGGCCTCCCGGTGCGCGGTCGCGGCGCTGAGCAGCTCCTCGGCGTGCGCGCGGCCGGTGTCGGTGTCGTCCATCCCGGCCAGCATCCGTGCCAGCTCCCCGGTGCGCTCCTCCTCGGTGAGCCGCCGCACGCTGGAGCGGGTGACGCCCGCCCCGGACGCCTTCTGCACCACGAGGTGCCGGTCGGCGTACGCCGCGACCTGCGGCAGGTGTGTGACGACGATGACCTGGTGGCGGGCCGCGAGCTGCGCGAGCCGGCGGCCGATCTCCACCGCGGCCCGGCCGCCGACGCCGGCGTCGACCTCGTCGAACACCATGGTCGGCACCGGGTCGGCGCCGGCGAGCGCGACCTCCAGGGCCAGCATGACCCGGGACAGCTCGCCGCCGGAGGCGCCCTTGTGCAGCGGCTGTGCCACCGCCCCGGCGTGCGGGACGAGCCGGATCTCGACCTCGTCGACGCCGCTCGACCCGGCCTGGCAGCGCCGCCCGCCGACCTCGAGCACCGGCCCGGTGTCGGCAGCGGGCCGCGGATGCACGCCGACCTGCAACGTCGCGTCCTTCATGGCGAGCCCGGCGAGTTCCGCCGTCGTCGCCTCGGCCAGCCGGGAGGCGGCGGCGGTGCGCGCCGCGGTGATCGCGGCGGCGTGACCGGCCAGCTCACCGGCGAGTGCGTCACGGCGGGCCGACAGCTCGGCGAGCGCCTCGTCGGAGGTGTCGAGCCCGGACAACCGCTCGCGGGCGGTGTCCGCCCAGGCCAGCACGCCGTCGGTGTCCGCGGCGTACTTGCGGGTGAGCGCCTTGAGCTCGGCCTGGCGGGTCAGGACGCGGGACAGCAGCTCGGGGTCGGCGTCGAGCCGGTCGAGGTAGCCGCTCAGCTCGGCCGCGGCGTCGGCGAGGACCGCGATGGCCTCGGTGAGGCGCGGGCCGAGCTCCTCCAGCGCGGGGTCGCCACTGCCCTCGGCGAGCCCCTTGGCCTGCCCGGCGAGCCCGACGGCGCCGGGGGCCTCGCCGTCGTCCGACCCGGACAGAGCGAGGTGTGCGCTCTCGGCGGCGGCTCGCAGGTCGTCGGCCTCGGCCATCCGGCGGGCCTGTTCGACGAGCTCGCGGTCCTCACCGGGCTGCGGGTCGGCGGCCTCGATCTCGGCGAGACCGTGGCGCAGCAGGTCCGCCTCCTGGGCGAGCCGGCGGGCGTTGTCCCGCCGCTCGGCGAGCTCGGTGACCACCTGCAGCCACTCGGTGCGCACCGTCCGGTAGGCGGCCAGCGGGACCGCGACGGGGTCCCCGGCGAAGCGGTCGAGCAGGGCCCGCTGGTCGGAGCCGCGCAGCAGCCGCAGCTGGTCGTTCTGCCCGTGCACCGCGAGCTGGGTCTCGGCGAGCCTGCCCAGCACCCCGTTGGGCACCGACCGCCCGCCCAGGTGGGCCCGGGAGCGCCCGTCGGCCGACACGGTGCGGGCCGCGATCAGCGACCCGTCGTCGTCGGCCTCGGCGCCCACCTCCTCGGCCAGTTCCAGCGCCCCCGGCGAGGCCGCGAACCGGCCCTCGACGACGGCGCGCCTCGCCCCGGCCGACACCCGCGAGGACTCCGCGCGGCCACCGCCGAGGAGGTTCAGCCCGGTCACGACCATGGTCTTCCCGGCGCCGGTCTCGCCGGTCAGCACGGTCAGGCCCGGGTCGAGCTCCAGGGTCGCGTCGTCGATCACGCCGAGGCCCTGGATCCGCATCTCGGACAACATGCGTGGGACCATACGTTCGAACACCGACAGCGTTCGAGCCCCGACACGCGAACGGCACCGAACGGATGTTCCCGTGCGCCGAACGGTCGATCAGGTGTTCGAACCCGGTGGTTGGGTCCGGGCCCCGCGCCAGCCCCGGACGGGCAGGTCGAACTTGCGGACGAGCCGGTCGGCGAAGGGCTGCGCGGCCAGGCGCACCATCCGCACGGGCTCCGACGCACGCCGCAGCTCCACCCGGGCCCCGGGCGGCACCGCGACGGTGCGACGCCCGTCGCAGTCCAGCACGGCGGACGGGCCGTCGGCGGACACCTCGATCGCGACGGTGCTCTCCGGCGCGATCACCATCGGCCGGGCGAACAGGGCGTGTGCGTTGCTGGGGACCACCAGCAGTGCCTGCACCTGCGGCCAGATCAGCGGCCCGCCCGCGGAGAAGGCGTAGGCGGTGGAGCCGGTCGGGGTGGAGCAGAGCACCCCGTCGCAGCCGAAGGAGGACACCGGGCGGCCGTCGACCTCGAGGACAACCTCGAGGATGCGGCCGCGGGTGGTCTTCTCGACGACGGCCTCG
Source organism: Pseudonocardia sp. McavD-2-B (assembly GCF_024124365.1). Classification (NCBI taxonomy): domain Bacteria; kingdom Bacillati; phylum Actinomycetota; class Actinomycetes; order Pseudonocardiales; family Pseudonocardiaceae; genus Pseudonocardia; species Pseudonocardia sp. McavD-2-B. The sequence continues at coordinate 5,916 of NZ_JAMXSG010000264.1, read as the reverse complement.
TTCAGCGCCCACGCCCGGCCGAGCACCTGCCCGGCGGCGGTGACGACGGCCTCGAGGGTGGTCCGTTCCTCGACCTCGTAGTCGCCGTCGGCGAGCTTCTGCAGCGCCTCGGGCAGGGTGTCCTCCTCGGCCTCGGCGAGGAAGCCGACGTGGCCGAGGTTGACGCCCAGCAGGGGCACGCCGGCGTGGCGGGCGAGGTCGGCGGCGCGCAGCAGGGTGCCGTCACCGCCGAGGACCAGGACCGCCTCGGCGCCGCGGGCGCACTCCGGGCTCCCGGGGACCGGGACCGGCTCGTAGCCCGCCGGCACGTCGGGGTCCGCGGCGAGCTCGGCCCACTCGTCGGCGAGCACCCGGGTGCGCAGGCCGAGCCGCCCGAGCTCGCCCATCACGTGCAGCGCGGTCTTGCGGTTGGTGGGCCGCCCGGTGTGCAGGACCAGCAGGACGTCCCTCATGCGGGGCCGTCCGCGACCGCGGCGGCCAGCATCGGCGCGAGCTCGGGCTGCTCGGGGGCGACGCCGGCCGGGCCGTCGACGGGCCGGCGCAGGTGCAGGAAGTACTCGACGTTGCCCGACGGGCCGGGCAGCGGGCTCGCGGTCGCGCCGAGGACGTGCAGCCCGGCCGTGGCGGCGGCGGTCGCGACCCCGTGCAGCGCCTCGATGCGCAGACCCGGGTCCCGTACGACCCCGCCGGAGCCGAGCCGGTCCTTCCCGACCTCGAACTGTGGTTTCACCATGGGTAGCAGGTCGCCTCCGGGCGCGGTGCAGCCGGCGAGGGCCGGCAGCACGGTGCGCAGCGAGATGAACGACAGGTCGGCGACGGTCAGGTCGACCGTCCCGCCGATCTGCTCCGGTTCGAGGGCCCGGACGTTGGTGCGGTCGTGCACGTGGACGCGCTCGTCGGACTGCAGCCGCCACACCAGCTGGCCGTACCCGACGTCGACGGCGACGACCTCGGCCGCCCCGCGGGTGAGCAGCACGTCGGTGAAGCCGCCGGTGGAGGCGCCCGCGTCGAGGCAGCGCCGCCCGGCGGGGTCGACGTCGGTGAACGCGTCGAGGGCGCCGAGCAGCTTCTTGGCGCCACGGGAGGCCCAGTCGGGTTCGCCGTCGTCGTCCGGGCGGACGAGGACCGGTGCGTCCCGGTCCACCACGGTGGCGGGCTTCGCCGCCGGCATGCCGTTGACGACGACCCGGCCTGCGGCGATCAGCTCGGCGGCCTGGCCGCGGGAGCGGGCGAGCTTGCGGCGGACGAGCTCGGCGTCCAGGCGGGCGCGGGTGGGGCCCATCGTCACTCCCGTTCCGAGCCGGCGCTCAGCGCGCGGCCGAGCGCGGCGTGCACCCGCTCGAACGCGGCCGGGTGCTCGGAGACCGGACGGTCGTCCAGCGCGTCGAGCGCCGCGACGGCCGCGTCGACCTCGGCACGCAGGGCCGCGACGGGGCGGTCCTGCTCGGGCCGCGGGTCGCCCGGACGGGGTCCGGGTGCGGGAACGCTCATGGATGATCTCCGGGGACGGGGTTCTGACGCCACGGTAGCCGACGGTCCCGACCGCGGCCGCGACGCGGCGTCACCGCCCTGGCCGCTCCGCCAGGCCGAGGCCGGCCAGTGCCGCGGCGGCGGCCGCACCGTCGGGGCGGACGTCGTGGACGCCCTGCTCCCAGGCCACCGCGCACAGGGCACGCAGCGCGTCCACCGTGGGTTCGGGCCCGTCCCCGTCGCCGGACAGCACGAGCGTGCCGCCGTCGGCGCGGACGTCCCAGCCGGGCCGCGGCCCGGGGGCCAGCTCGTCCGGTGGGCGGGTGAGCGCGGCGAGGTCGGCGCCGATGTGGGTGGGCCGCAGCTCCGGGGCGGCGGCGAGCAGCTCCGCGGCGCCGCTGACCCCGGTCAGGACCATCAGCGACGGGGCGCCCATGGCGTTGGCACCCTCGATGTCGGTGTCGAGCCGGTCCCCGATGACGAGCGGGGCCTGCGCGTCGCCACACCCCTCGCGGAGCAGCCGGGCGGCGGGCTTGCCCGCCACCTGCGGCCGTGCGCCGGTCGCCGTCCGCACGACCTGGACCATCGAGCCGTTGCCGGGCAGCGGCCCGCGCTCGGTCGGAAGTGTGGGATCGACGTTGGAGGCGACCCACAACGCTCCGGCCCGGACGGCGACGACCGCCTCGGCCAGGATCCGCCACCCGGTGTCGGGCGAGTGCCCCTGGACGACGGCGTCCGCGCCCTCGGCGTCACCGACGACGGCGAGCCCGCGGGCCCGGACCTCGTCGGCCAGCGCCGACGTGCCGACGACCAGCACCCGCGCGCCCGGCGGGAGCTGCTCGGCCAGCATCGCGGCAGCGGCCTGTGAGCTGGTGCGGACGTCCTCGACGCGGGCCGGGAAGCCGAGCTCGGCGAGGTGCGCCGCGACGTCGGCGGGGCTGCGCGAGGCGTTGTTGGTGACGTACACCGTGGGCACGCCACGGTCCGCGGCCCCACGCACCGCCTCGACGGCCCCCGGGACGACCTCGGGGCCCCGGTAGAGGGTGCCGTCGAGGTCGGCCAGGAGGACGTCGTGGCGGGACAGGAGGTCGTCGGTCACCGGTCGCCGGCCCCGGTGTCCCGGCCCTGCTGGTGGTCCGTGGCGGGAGCCGCCCCGGAGGCGTCCTGCTCCTCGGCCACGGCGCCTCCGTCGGTCGCGTCGGTGTCGCCGCGGACCTCGTCGGTCCCGTCGACGTCGGTCCCGTCGGCGCTCGGGGCGTCGGCCCCGGACGCGCCGTCGGCACCGGGGTCGCCGACCGCGCCGGCGTGGTCGTCGGCGTCGATCCGGCCGGACGGCGCCGGGGCGTCGATGTGCGGCGCCTCGGCGTGGTCGTCGGCGGCCGAGGGCACGTCCTCCCAGCCGACGGAGAGCTCGTCGTCGGCGCCCTCGAGCTCGTCACCGGTCAGCTCGGCGATCCGCGCGGCGGCGTCGGTCTCCCGGTGCCGGTCGGCGTCGTGGGCGTGGACGAACCACTGCACGGCCTCCGACTCCCGGCCCGCGGCGAGCAGGTTGTCGGCGTAGGCGTAGAACAGGCGGGCGCTCCACGGGTCGCGGCGGACCGGGTCGAGCTCGGGGACCTGGAGCCCGACGACGGCGGCGTCGGCTTCGCCCAGGTCGCGCCGGGCGCCCGCGGCGACGATGAGCAGCTCGATCCGCTCCTCGTGGCCGAGGTCGCGGGCCTCCGGGCTGCGGGCCAGGTCGAGAGCACGCTCGGGACGGCCGAGGGCGCGCTCGATGTCGGCCATGACGTGCACGTGCCCCGGTCCGCCGCCCATCCGGCGGGCGGCGCGGAACTCGCCGAGGGCCTCGTTCCACTCCCCCGCGTGGTAGGCGACGATGCCGGCGGCCTCCCGGACGACCGCGATCCGCGACGCTCGGCGCCGCGCGTAGCGCACGTGCTCGAGCGCCTGCACGGCGTCCTCGTCGACGAGCAGCCCCGCCGCGACGAGGTGCCGCGCCACCACCTCGGCGGTCTCCTTCTGGAGGCCGCGCAGGTCCCGGCGCACGCTCGGGTCGAGCTCGGCGGCCGTCACCGAGTCCGGCAGGTCCGGCTCGGCGACGAAGGTCCGCTCGGCCGACTCCGGGATCGCCCGTCGCGGACGGGCGTCGCGGTCACGGCGGTCGTCGCGGCCACGGTCGTCGCGCCCACGGTCGTTCCGGCCCCGGTCGTCGCGCCTGCGGTCGTCACGGCCGGAGCGCGGGCCCCGGTCGTCCCGGCCGCCACGCGGGCCACGATCGTCACGCTCCCGGCGCGGGCCACGGTCGTCACGGTCACGGAGCGGGCGACGCTCGTCGCGCCCGATGGGGCGCTCGGCACGGTCGGTGCGCGGACCGTCGACGGTGTCGGCGTCCGATCCGGTCGTGCCCGGGGCGGTCCCGGTGCGGTCGACAGCGTCGGCCCCGGTACCGGCCCCGCGGGCGTCGGTCACGGGGGTGTCGGTCCGGTCCCCGCTGTCGGACCGGGGGCCGTCGGACGCGGTGCTGCCCGTGCTGACCGCGTCGTCGGTGCGCTCGTCGCGGGTGACCGGCGCGTCGGCCGCCTCCGCGGGCGAGGTCTCCGGAACCCGGGTAGCGGTGTCGGAGGCGGATGCGCCGGTCGGCGTGGCCGCCTCCCGCGTGTCGGTCGTCGACGGCGTCACGGCAGGCGCGTCACCGGCCGGCTCGGCCTGCACCGCGGCCGGCTGCGCGACGTCCTGGGGCTCGACGGCCGCGGACCGCTCGGACGGGCGGTCGTGCGACGGGCGCTCCTGACGGACGCGGTACGGGCGGTCCTCCCGGTCCCGGGACGGGCTGCGCCGGTCCTCGCCACGATCGTCGCGACCGCGGGGCGCGCGGTCGTCACGGTTCCGGTAGGGACGGGCACCACGGTCGTCCTCGCGCTGCGGACGGGGGCCACGGTCGTCACGGTTACCGAAGGGTCGGCCGCCGCGGTCGTCACGGTCCCGGGACGGGCGGCCGGCCCGGTCGTCGCGATCGCGGAACGAACGGCCGCCACGGTCGTCGCCGCGCTGCGGACGGGCGCCACGCTCGTCGCGGTCCCGGAAGGAACGGGCACCGCGGTCACCGGACGGACGTCCCCCGCGGTCGTCACGGTCACGGAACGAACGGCCGCCGTGGTCGTCGTCGCGCTGCGGACGAGGGGCCCGGTCGTCACGGCCACCGAAGGAACGGCCGCCGCGGTCGTCCCGGTCACGGAACGAGCGGGCACCGCGGTCGTCACGGTCCCCGGACGGGCGACCGCCCCGGTCGTCGCCGCCGCGGAACGGACGTCCCCCGCGGTCGTCGCGACCGGGGAAGGAACGACCGCCACGGTCGTCGCGACCGGAGAACGAGCGGCCATCACGGTCGTCACGGCCGGAGAACGAGCGGCCATCACGGTCGTCACGGCCGGAGGAGGGACGACCGGCGCGGTCCCGGAACGGGCGGCCGCCGCGGTCGTCGTCGCGCTGCGGACGGGCGCCACGGTCGTCGCGGTCACGGTAGGGACGGCGGTCCTCACGGCCCGCGGAGGGCCGGCCACCGCGTTCGTCACCGCCACCCCGGAACGAGTCGCGCCGGCCGGTGCCACCGGAACGGCGGTCGTCGTCACGGGCGGGGCGACGGTCGTCGTCGCGACGCGGCCCGCGGTCGGAGCGGTCGTGGCCGCGGAAGCCGCTGTCGCGCCGGCCGGTGTCGCGTCCACCCCGGTCGGACCAGGAGCGGCCCTCGGTGCGGCGCTCGCCCGGACGTCCCCGGTCGTCGCGCGCACGGTCGCCGCCGCCACGGGTGCCCCGGTCGTCGCGACGCGTGCGGTCGTCGCCGTCGCGGCGCCGTCCCCGCTGGTCGTCACCGCGCGACCATCCCGACCCGCTGCGCGAACCGCGCTCCTCGCCTGCCCGGCCGTTGCCGGGACGTTCCCCGTCCGTCACGTGGTCAGGGTACAAACGAACACCGTCACTTCCGCGGTCGGCGACCGCACTGGGCGAACCGGCCCGCGCACAGAGGCGGACACGGCTGCAGACATACGAAAAAGGGGAGTCCACAGCGGCTACTACACCGTTGCGGACTCCCCTTTCAGAGGTTGAATGTCGGCGGCGACCTACTCTCCCACACCCTGGCGAGTGCAGTACCATCGGCGCTGGAAGGCTTAGCTACCGGGTTCGGAATGGGACCGGGCGTCTCCCTACCGCAATGACCACCGACAACACTATCCAACTATCACCCCACCCCAAAAACTCAGGACAGGGGTCGAGCACACAAACCAACCCCACGATCCCCGGATCACCGAGAACATGGACGTTTGTGGACTCAGGGTCACACAGTGGATGCGAACAACTCGTTGTGGCAAGCCCTCGGCCTATTAGTACCGGTCAACTCCACCCCTCACAGGGCTTCCATCTCCGGCCTATCAACCCAGTCATCTACTG
>NZ_JAMXSG010000263.1:0-8296 GCF_024124365.1 Pseudonocardia sp. McavD-2-B | reverse complement strand
CGGCCGCACTCGTCGCCGTCCCGGCCGGGACGACGGTCGAGCAGGCCGCGCAGGCGTTCGCCCGCGGCGCCGGGGAGTCGGCCTACGCCGGCTCCGCACCGCAGGTGGCGGTCGGGCCGCCCGGACCACGTCCGGGCAGCGGTGAACCGGGGACGTGGGTCGAGGCCACGGTCCGCACCGACGGCACCGCGTCGGGGGCCGGCGGGTGCCGCGCCACCGACGGCGCGGTCGGTGTGCTGGCGGTCCCCCGCACCCAGGCCCGGGACGGGTCGGTCGGCGTCGCGATGCTGGTCGTCGCTGCGGATGCGGGCGGCGGTCCGGGCGACGCGGTACCCCGCTCGGCCCTCACCGACCTCGCCGCCTCGGCGGTCCGCCCCGGCTGACCGGAGGAACGCACGGAGCGGGCCCCTCCGGCGAGGGACCCGCCCGTGCGGTGGCGGTGCCGCTCAGGCCCCGCGGACGATCCCCGCGACGAGCTCGGCGGCACCGGCGCGGTCGATCTCGCTCCGCTCGCCGGTGGCGCGGTCCTTGAGCTCCAGCTTCCCGTCGGCGAGCCCCCGCCCGACGACGACGATCGTCGGCACGCCGATCAGCTCGGCGTCGGCGAACTTCACGCCGGGGCTCGCCTTGCGGTCGTCGAGCACGACCGACAGGCCCTGGGCCTCCAGCTCGGCGGCGACGGCCTCGCCGCCCGCCAGCAGCTCCGCGGACTTGCCCGCGACGACGAGGTGCACGTCGAACGGCGCCACCGACCGCGGCCACACCAGGCCGGAGCCGTCGTGGGACTGCTCGGCGATCGCGGCGACCAGCCGGGAGACACCGATGCCGTAGGAGCCCATCGTGATCCGGACCGGCTTGGAGTCCGGGCCGAGCGCGTCGAGGGAGAAGGCGTCGGCGTACTTGCGGCCGAGCTGGAAGATGTGCCCGATCTCGATGCCGCGGGCGGCCTCCAGCACGCCGGTGCCGTCCGGGGACGGGTCCCCGGCGCGAACCTCGGCGGCCTCGATCGTGCCGTCCGGGGTGAAGTCGCGGCCCGCGACGAGGTCGACGACGTGGTGGTCGGCCTTGTCCGCGCCGGTGACCCAGGCGGTGCCGGTGACGATCCGCGGGTCCACGAGGTAGCGGACGCCGTTCGCGGCGAGCGCGCCCGGCCCGATGTAGCCCTTGACCAGGAACCCGTTGCGGGCGAAGTCGGCCTCGTCGAGCAGCGCCACCTCGGCGGGCTCCAGCGACGCCTCCAGGCGCTTCATGTCGACCTCGCGGTCGCCGGGGACGCCGATCCCCAGCAGCTCCCACTCGTCCGCGCCGGGCTGCCGGGTCTTCACCAGCACGTTCTTCAGCGTGTCGGCCGCGGTGAAGGTGCGCTCGGTGTGCGCGTTGAGGAAGGTCACCAGCGACTCGATGGTCGGGGTGTCCGGCGTGTGGTGCACCTGCGCGGCGGGCAGCCCGTCGAGCGGGACCGCGGGGGGCGCGGGCGTGGTGACGGCCTCGACGTTGGCCGCGTAGCCGCCGGGACCGCGGACGAAGGTGTCCTCGCCGGTCTCGGACTCGGCGAGGAACTCCTCCGACGCCGAGCCGCCCATCGCACCCGAGGTCGCGGACACGATCACGTAGCGCAGCCCGAGCCGGTCGAAGATCTTCACGTAGGCGTCGCGGTGCTTGCGGTAGGACTCCGACAGTCCCTCGTCGGTGAGGTCGAAGGAGTAGGAGTCCTTCATGAGGAACTCGCGGCCGCGCAGGATGCCCGCGCGGGGGCGCTCCTCGTCGCGGTACTTGTTCTGGATCTGGTAGAGGATGACCGGGTAGTCCTTGTAGGACGAGTACTCGCCCTTGACCGCGAGGGTGAACAGTTCCTCGTGGGTCGGGCCGAGCAGGTAGTCGCCGCCCTTGCGGTCCTTGAGGCGGAACAGGTTCGGGCCGTACTCGGTCCACCGGTTCGTCGTCTCGTAGGGCTCGCGCGGCAACAGCGCCGGGAACTGGATCTCCTGGCCGCCCATGGCGTCCATCTCCTCGCGCACCACCTTCTCGACGCGGCGGAGCACCGTGAGACCGAGCGGCAGCCAGGAGTACACGCCCGGGGCCACGCGACGGACATAACCGGCGCGGACCAGCAGCTTGTGGCTGGGTACCTCCGCGTCGGCCGGGTCCTCACGCAGGGTGCGCAGGAACAGCGACGACATCCGGGTCAACACCTGCAGAAGGGTAGCGAGGGGCCCCGGTGCCGCTCATCCCGGTTCCGGAGCGGGCAGACTCGGGGCATGGGAGACGAACAGCACGAGCTGCTCGCGGGGGCACGCCAGGGCGTCCTCGCGACGATCAAGCGCAGTGGCATGCCCCAGCTGTCGCCGGTGACGCCGTACTACGACCGCGCGGCCGGGACGGTGCAGGTGTCGATGACCGAGGGGCGGGCGAAGACCGCGAACCTGCGGCGGGACCCCCGGGCGGCGCTGTCGGTGGAGAGCACCGACGGCCGCTCCTGGGCGACGGCCGAGGGCCCGGTGGAGCTGCTCGGCCCCGACGACTCCCCCGACGGTCCCGCCGTGCAGGCACTGGTCGACTGGTACCGCGCCGCCGCCGGGGAGCACCCGGACTGGGACGAGTACCGCGAGGTCATGGTCCGCGACCGGCGGGTGCTGATGACGATGCGGGTGCAGCGCGTCTACGGGGAGAACCTGGGCTGACGGCGTTCCGGCCGTGGCCGCGCCCGGTGGACGCGGTCCCGGCGGCTCAGACCGCCTCGTCCAGCAGCTCGGCCAGCAGCCGGGCCACCGTCGGCGTCTCCACCAGGAACCCGTCGTGCCCGTACGGCGAGTCGATCACCTTGAGCGGGTCGGCGCCGGGGATGCCGTCGGCCAGCTCCTGCTGCTCGGCGAGCGGGTAGAGCCGGTCGGAGGTGACCCCGGCGACGTAGGTGCGGGCGCTCACCCGCGACAGCGCCGCGGTCACCCCGCCCCGGTCGCGGCCGACGTCGTGGTGGTTCATCGCCTGGGTCAGCCGCACGTAGGACGCGGCGTCGAAGCGGTGCACGAGCTTGTGCGCGTGGTGGTCCAGGTAGGACTCCACGGCGTAGCGGCCGCCGTCGAGCGGGTCCTCGCCCGGCTGCGGGTCGCGGCCGAAGCGGGTCGCCAGCTCGTAGCCCGAGCGGTAGGACAGGTGCGCGATCCGGCGGGCCACGCCGAGTCCGCGCCACGGCCCCTCCGGCGTGTCGTGGTAGTCGCCGCCGTGCCAGTGCGGGTCGCCGGTGATCGCCTGGATCTGCGGGCTCGCCCAGCCGATCTGGTCCGCCGTCGACGCCGCGGGCCCGGCGAGCAGGAACAGCCGCCGTACCCGGTCGGGCTCGGTGGCCGCCCACTCCAGGGACCGCATGGACCCCATCGAGCCGCCGATCACGCAGGCGAACGCGTCGATGCCGAGCGCGTCGGCCAGGTACTGCTCGGCGACGACCGTGTCCCGCACGGTGACCGTCGGGAACCGGCTGCCCCAGGTCCGCCCGTCCGGCGCGCGGGACGCCGGACCGGTGCTGCCCTGGCAGCCGCCGACCGCGTTCGGTGCGACGACGAACCAGCGGGCCGGGTCCAGCGGGCCGCCCGGCTCGATCAGCCCGGGCCACCAACCGGACGTCGGGTGCCCGGGGCCGGCCGGACCCTCCAGGTGCGCGTCGCCGGTGAGGGCGTGCAGGACGAGGACGGCGTTGGAACCGTCCGGCGCGAGCTCGCCCCAGGTCTCGTAGGCCAGGCGCACGCCCGGCAGCTCCCCGCCGGCCGCCAGCTTCAGCGGCGCGGGCAGGTCGAGGAAGTGGCGGCGGCCGGGGTCGTCCCCCTCCCGCCAGGCGCCACTGGCGGGAGGGAGCTCGAAGTCGTTCACGGACACCAGGTAATCAGATCCGCTCTCAGGCGCCCTTCGCGGCGCGGAAACCGGCGTCCAGGTCGGCCTTGAGGTCCTCGATGCCCTCGAGGCCCACCGACAGCCGGACCAGGCCCGGGGTCACGCCGGAGGCGAGCTGCTCCTCCGCGGAGAGCTGGCTGTGCGTGGTCGACGCCGGGTGGATGACCAGGCTGCGGACGTCGCCGATGTTGGCGAGGTGGCTGTGCAGCTCGAGGGCGTTCACGAACTTCTTGCCCGCCTCGACACCGCCCCGCAGCTCGAAGGCCACGATCGCGCCGCCGCCCTTGGGCAGGTACTTCTGCTGGAGGGCGTGCCACGGGCTGGACGGGAGACCGGCGTAGTGGACCTGCTCCACCTCGTCGCGGGCCTCGAGCCACTCGGCCAGCGCCTGGGCGTTCTGGTTGTGCCGGTCCATCCGCAGCGACAGCGTCTCGATGCCCTGGATGATCAGGAACGCGTTCTGCGGGGAGATCGCCGGGCCGAGGTCGCGCAGCAGCTGCACACGGGCCTTGATGATGTAGGCGATCGGGCCGACGGCGTCGGTGAACACCGCGCCGTGGTAGCTCGGGTCCGGGCTGGTCAGGCCGGGGAACCTGTCCTTGTTCGCGACCCAGTCGAACTTCCCGGAGTCGACGATGATGCCGCCGACCGAGGTGCCGTGGCCGCCGAGGAACTTGGTCAGTGACTCGACGACGATGTCGGCGCCGTGCTCGATCGGCCGCACCAGGTACGGGGTCGGGACGGTGTTGTCGACGATCAGCGGGACCCCGGCGTCGTGCGCGACACCGGCGACGGCGGCGATGTCGAGGATGTTGCCGCGCGGGTTGCCCAGCGTCTCGCCGTAGAGGGCCTTGGTGTTCGGCCGGATCGCGGCCTTCCACTCCTCCAGGTCGTCGGGGTCCTCCACGAAGGTGACCTCGATGCCCATCTTCGGGAAGGTGTAGTGGAACTGGTTGTAGGTGCCGCCGTAGAGCGAGGCGCTGGAGACGATGTGGTCCCCGGCCTCGGCGATGTTCTGGACCGCGAGCGCCTGCGCGGCCTGCCCGGACGCGACGGCCAGGGCCGCGGCCCCGCCCTCCAGCGCGGCGACGCGCTGCTCCAGCACGTCCTGGGTGGGGTTCATGATCCGCGTGTAGATGTTGCCGAACTCGGCGAGCCCGAACAGGTTCGCGGCGTGGTCGGTGTCGCGGAAGACGTAGGACGTCGTCTGGTAGATCGGCGTGGCCCGGGCGTTCGTGGTCGGGTCGGGTGCGGCGCCGGCGTGCACCTGCTTGGTCTCGAACGACCAGTTGGCGGTGGTGTCGGGGTCGGTCACGGTGGGACTCCTCTTCGGGTCGACCGCCGGTGTGAGCGTGCCGAGGCGGGCCGGGCCCGGGTCGGTCGATCGCGGCGGTGGAGGGGCTGTGGCGGGGCGGACGCGTGCGTGGGCCCTCGGACGAGCGCGGGTCAGCGGCAGGGGCGACAGGCCGCGCTCGTGATCCGCATGCAGTCGACGTGGATGCGCGCCACCAGGCAGGTCACGGGCCCGAACCTAGTGCGGTCCCCCGGCGGGCACAACGGCCGCGCGCGGCGATCACTAGTCTGATGCGCCGTGCTCGTCCTGCTGCCGCCCTCGGAGACCAAGCGTGACGGCGGCGACGGCCCGCCGCTCGACCTCGCCGGGCTCTCCCACGACGCCGACCTCGGCCCCGTCCGCACAGACCTCTGCGACGAGCTCGTCGCACTGGCAGGCGACCGTCCGGCCGCGCGCGCCGCGCTCGGGGTGTCGCAGCGCCAGGACGCGGAGATCGACCGCAACGCCGCGCTGCGCACGAACCCGACGCTGCCCGCGCTGGACCGCTACACCGGGGTCCTCTACGACGCCCTCGACGCCGGCTCCTTCACCCGCGCCACCCGGGACCGGGCCCGATCCCGACTCGCGGTGTGCTCGGCGCTGTTCGGACTGCTCGGGGCCGACGACCCGATCCCGCCCTACCGGCTCTCGGCGGGCTCGAAGCTGCCCGGCTCGGGCACCCTGGCCGCGCGCTGGCGCCCGGCGCTCGACCCGCTACTGGCCCGCATCGCCGACGGCGAGCTCGTCGTCGACCTCCGCTCCGGCGGCTACGCCGCGCTCGGGACGGTCCCCGGCGCGGTGACGGTGAACGTGCTGGCCCGGCGACCGGACGGGAGCCGGTCGGTCGTCAGCCACCACAACAAGTCGCACAAGGGAGGCCTGGCCCGGCTGCTGGCGACCTCCCGGGCCGAGCCCGCCGACGCCGGCGCGGTGGCCCGGATCGCGCGGCGGGCGGGACACTTCGTCGAGCGCGACGGCGACCACCTGGATCTCGTCATCCCGGCCTGAACCCCGGACACCGAGTCGGACATACGGCATGATCCGGGCATGGTCGAGCAGCTGAACCTGTGGGTCGCCGCCGTGGGCCCGGTGTGGCAGTTCCTGGCGGTGTTCGTGATCGGCGTGGTGCCGTTCCTGGAGTCCTACACGGGCACGCTGGTCGGGACGGTCACCGGCATGCCGGTGCTCCTCGCCGCCGCCGGGGCGATCGCGGGCAACGTGCTGGCCCTGGTCGTCGCGGTGCGGCTGGGCGACCGGGCCCGGCGGGGACTCGGCCGCCGCGCGTCGCGGCCGCCGTCGGAACGGCGGCAGAAGGTGACCGCCCGGGTGGACCGCTACGGCGTCCCGGTCGCCTCGCTGCTGGCCCCGACCCTGATGGCGATCTCGGTGACCGCGTTCGGGATGGTCGCTGCCGGACTGGACCGGCGGCAGGTCGTGGTCTGGCAGGTCGTGGCCGTCGTGGTGTGGGCGGCGCTGTTCGCCGCGATCGGGCTCGGCGCACTCAGCGCCTTCGGCTGAGCGCAGGGTCCGCGCGGCACGGAAAACCGGTGGCGGGCCGGGACGGCGTCCGGCAGGGTCGCCACCGGCCGGAGGGACCGGTGGCGCGGCAGGGCCGCGCGGTGCGAGCGGGGAGGTGCGTACCGATGGCCGTCCGTCGTGTCCGGGTGCGCAGCGCGTGCCCGCCCGCACCGTCCCCGTCGCGCGGCACGACCGGTCCCTGAGGACCGGCTCCGCGCGGCACTCCCTGCCGCCTCCGGAGCCGCACGTGTACTCCTCCGACCGTCCCGATCCCGTCCGCCGTCGCCGCCGTTTCGACGACGACGAGCCCCGCCCCCGTCCCGGCCGCGCCGAGACCGCCGCGCTCGCCCTGGACGGCCGGGCCGGGCACGACCCCGACACCGCCGAGGTCCCCGGCGGTGGCGACCGCTGGTCCACCTGGCCCGGGCTGCCCGCCGGTGCCCGTGGCCCGCACCCCCACCCCGGCTGGCTGGTGACCGACGCCGGCGCCGTCGACCACGAGCGCGGGGTGCTCAAGACCGGCAAGGAGGCCGACGTGCACCTCGTCGGACGCGGCCTCCCCGGCCGTGACGGGGTGCTGCTCGCCGCCAAGCGCTACCGCGACCCCGCGCACCGCATGTTCCACCGCGACGCCGGCTACCTGGAGGGGCGCCGCGTCCGCCGCTCCCGGGAGACCCGGGCGATGGCGCAGCGCACCGCGCTGGGCCGCGACCTCATCGCCGGGCAGTGGGCGGCGGCCGAGTTCGCCGCGCTCGCCCGGCTGCACTCCGCGGGCGCCGCGGTGCCCTACCCGGTGTCGGTCGACGGGACCGAGGTCCTGCTGGAGTTCCTCGGCACGCCCGACGGGCGCGCCGCACCCCGGCTCGCCGCGCTGCGCCCGGACGCGGACGCGCTGACCGCGCTGTGGCACGACCTCGTCGACGCCCTCGGCGTGCTCGCCGACCTCGGCTGGGCGCACGGCGACCTGTCTGCCTACAACGTGCTCGTCCACCACGGCCGGGCGGTGCTGATCGACCTGCCACAGGTCGTCGACGTCGTCGGGAACCCGCAGGGACCGGAGTTCCTGGACCGTGACGTCCGACGCATCGGCGAGTGGTTCGTCGCCCGCGGGCTCGACCCCGCCGCACCCGGGCGGCTCCTCGCCGAGCTGCGGGAACGCACCCTGCTGGGCTGACCCGGCCCGCCGCTCCCCCGGGGCGCGACGCGGCGTCACGCGTCGCGTCCCGGCGGCCCGGCACCGGGCAGCACGGGTATGGCGCGTAGTGTGGATCGACGAGCGCCCGGCCGCCAGAGCCGCCGGGCCGAGCCCTTCCATCACGGAGCGCGCACCGCGACGACGCGCCGCCGCGCCCGGGCCCGTCGGCCGAGCACACCTCCCCCGAGGTCTCCGCAGGACGTGCCACGTTCTCGAGGAGACCTGTCTTGACCAGGCCGCAGTTCCGCCCGCCGTCGTCCGACGCCGGCACCACGTCCGACCGTCCCGCCCGCCGGCGGGCCACCCGCCCGTCCGGCCCGTCCGGCGACGGTGGCGCCCACCGCGGGTCGGCCCGGCGCGACGAC
>NZ_JAMXSG010000262.1:0-8490 GCF_024124365.1 Pseudonocardia sp. McavD-2-B | reverse complement strand
GCCCCGGCGGCACCCGGGTGCAGTCGCGGGCCCGCGGCGCGCACGGCACCGCCGTCACCCCCGCCGGGCAGCCGGAGCCGATGACCCGCGAGGAGCTGGCCGGGCGCCGCCGTCGCGGCCGCCGGGTGTTCGCGCTGTGGATGGTGCTGCTCCTGCTGCTGGCCGCGCTGGCCGGGACGGGCGCCTGGTGGCTCGGGTCGGGCCGCTGGACCACGATGCCCGCGGTCACCGGCCTGGACCGCGAGCGGGCGACCGCACTCGTCGCCGAGTCCGACCTGACGCCCACGGTCACCGAACGGGCCGACGACGACGTGGCGCCCGACCTCGTCGCGCAGGTGGACCCGGCCCCGGAGACCCGGGTGCTGCGCGGGACCACGGTCACCCTGGTGGTGTCCACCGGCCGTCCCGCGGTGCCCGACGTGCCCGCGGGCAGCGCCGTGGACACCGCGGAGGACGCCGTGCGCCGCGCCGGGCTGACCCCGGTGCGCTCGACGAGCGCCGAGGAGTTCAGCACCGAGGTCCCCGCCGGTGCGGTGATCCGCACCGACCCGCCCGCCGGGACCCGGCTCGCCGGTGGTGCCGCGGTCACCCTGGTGACCAGCCGGGGCCCCGAGCCGGCACCGCCGCCCCCGGCACCGACCGCCGAGCCCGCGGCGCCCACCTCCGTGCCGTTCGTGATCGGCATGCGGGCCGACGAGGCGGAGGCGCTGCTGCGTCAGGACGGCTTCGAGGTCGACATCGAGCGCAGCTTCCCCTTCGGTCGCCGCGACGGCCGCGTCGTCGGTCAGGACCCGGGGTCGGGCGGCGACGCCGAGCCCGGCGACACGATCACCCTGACCGTGCTCTGAGCCCGCGTCATGGGTCGGAGCCGGCGCCCCGGCCGGATGGCGGTCCGGCCGGGACACCGGCGTTCGAGGGGCCTACAGCCCGAAGCGGGTGCGCTCGGCGTCGCCGATCGCGGGCAGCTGCGCTCCGGCGACGGTGACCGCGAGGGCACCGGCGCGCACGGCGTAACGCGCCGCGTCCGGCAGGTCGTCCCCCGCGGCGAGCCGCACGGCGACGGCCGCCAGGAACGCGTCGCCCGACCCGGTGGTGTCCACCACATCGGCCCGCATCGCATCCACTGTGGTCACAGTAGCCGCTCCCTTGTCGTGCACCTCGCAGCCCGCGGCCCCGCGTGTCACGACCGACCGGGGAACCGGGTGCTCGCCCAGCAGCGCGGCCTCGTGCTCGTTGACCACGAGCACGTCGGTGGCGGCGAGCAGCTCGGCGGGCACCGGGGCGTAGGGCGAGAGGTTCAGCACCACCGTGGTCCCGGCGGCGCGGGCGGCCCGGGCGGCGGTCAGCACCGTCGGGACACCGATCTCCAGGCACAGGGTCAGCACCGCGACGTCGTCGAAGGCGGGCAGGTCTCCCGGCTCCAGGGCGGCGTTGGCGCCGGGCGAGACGACGATCGTGTTGTCGCCCGCGGCGTCGACGGTGATGACCGCGGTGCCGGTGGCCGTGCCGGTCCGCACCACGACCCGGTCGACGTCGGCACCGGCGGCGGCGACGGCGTCACGGACGGTCCGACCGTGGTCGTCGTCGCCGACCGCGCCGACCATGCCCACGCCGACCCCCGCGGCGGCCCCGAGCCGGGCGGCGGCGACGGCCTGGTTGGCACCCTTGCCGCCGGGGCCCACGGTCAGGTCCGACCCGGCCACGGTCTCCCCCGGCCCCGGGAGGCGCTCGGTGCGCACCACCAGGTCGGCGTTGAGCGAGCCGACGACCAGCACCCGGCTCATCGGGCGTCCACCACGTCGTGCGCGGCGCCGGTCTCGGCGGCGGCCGGGCGCGGGATGAGCAGCGACAGCGCGAACGCGCCCGCGGTGCACGCGGCCCCGACCAGCATGCCCGCGGTGTAGCCGCCGACCCCGGTCTGCCCGGCCCCGCCGACGGCGACCTGCACCGCGGGCAGCACCACGAAGCTGATCCCGGCGCCGAGGTTGAACGCGCCGGCGTTGAGTCCGGGCAGCATGCCGGGCCGGTCGGCGGGCGAGAGCAGCACGCCCAGGCCGTTGAGCATGATGTTGGCGATGCCGGCGTAGGTGACGCCGAGCAGCAGCGTCGCGACGACCAGCACCGCGAACGAGTGCACGCCCACGACCGCCAGCAGCGCGGTGGCGACGACGCTGCCGGCCAGCCCGACCCGCAGGACGGTGCGGTAGCCGAGCACCGGGGCCAGGCGACCGGCGAACGGCCCGACCAGCCAGCCGATCAGCGCGTAGGGGGCGAGCAGCGCGAGCGCGGTGAGGTCCGCACCGAGCCCGAACCCGGCCGCCGGGTTCTGCGCGATCGAGGCGACCAGACCGTTGACCACGGCGAACACGCCGGTCATGGTCAGCAGCGTGGTGCCGAGCGTGGCCCAGGTGGCGCGCCGGCGCAGGTCCTCGGGCGCGACGAGCGGCTGCGCGGTGCGGCCCTGCAGCCGCCAGAACACCACCGCAGCGACAACGGCGAGCAGCGCGTACCCGGCGACCCGGCCCCAGCGCGCGTCGGACAGCGCGGCGGCCTCGTCGAAGGCCAGCAGCAGCGCGCCGACCGCGGCGACGAGCGGGACGACCCCGCGCCAGTCCATCCGGGCGCCCTGCGAGGGGCGGGACTCCACCCCCCACACGGCGACGAGCACCAGCGCGACGACGGTGACCGCGGCGATGACCCAGAAGATCGAGCGGAAGCCGTGGTGGGTGGCCAGCCAGCCGCCGAGCAGCGCGTCGAGACCGGCCACGCCGCCGTTCACGGCGGTGATCAGGCCGAGCACGATCCCGTAGCGGCGCGGGTCGGCGATCTCGCTGCGCAGCATGAGCAGGCAGACCGGGACGACCGGCCCGGTGATGCCCTGCAGGGCCCGGCCGGTGAACAGCATCGGCACGCTGACGGCGAGGGCGGCGACGACGCTGCCGACCAGCATGACCGCGAGCATCACCAGCAGCACCCGCCGGCGCCCCGCGATGTCGGACAGCCGCGGCAGGAACAGCGAGAACATCGCCGCGAGGGTGAAGAACATCGTCTGGGACAGGCCGACGGTGGCGTCGTCGGTGCCCAGCTCGCGGGCCATGGTGACCAGTGCGGGGCTGAGCATCGAGGCGTTGAGCTGGAAGGCCACGCAGGCGGCCAGCACCGCCACGACGAGCGTGACGACCGGGCGGCGGTCGGGGGTGGTCATGCGATCTGCTCCGTTGCAGCGAGGGCGGCGGCGTCGGCGGGGACGGTCGCGGCCGGGGTGGCGGGGTCGCCGATGGTGCGCAGCGCGTCCACGACGAGCTCCCAGAACCGGGTGTGGTCGAGCTCCAGCGCGGCGTGCGTGCGGCATCCCTGCGGGGCCGGTCCGCGCCGGTCGGCGACCGTCATCCCGGTGGTGTGCCGGCCCGCGGTCTCGACGACGATCGGCATCGGGAACGCCCGCACGATCGTCGGGTCGATGACGTGGGCGACGGCGCACGGGTCGTGCACCGGCGGGGCGTCGAAGCCCTGGACGTCGCGGTAGGTGGCGGCGAAGAAGTCCAGCAGCTCGTCGACGAAGCGCGCCGGGCCGGTCCCGACGGCGCGGATCGCGCGGCGCACCTCGGGACCGGCCAGCGCCTGGTGGGTCAGGTCGAGCCCGACCATGACCACCTCCCAGCCCGCCTCGAACACGATCGCGGCGGCCTCGGGGTCGATGGCGATGTTGAACTCGGCCACCGGGGTCCGGTTGCCGACGGCGACGCCGCCGCCCATCAGCACCACCCGCTTGACCCGGCCGACGATCTCGGGGGCGCGCCGGGCGGCGAGCGCGATGTTGGTCAGCCCGCCGGTGGGGACGAGGGTGACGGTGCCCGGCTCGTGGGCCAGCACGGTCTCCACGATGAGGTCCACGGCGTGGGTGTCCACCGCGGCGAACGCCGGCGCGGGCAGCTCCGGGCCGTCCAGGCCGGTCTCGCCGTGGATGTCGGCGGCGACGGCGATCTCCCGCAGCAGCGGGCGGTCGGCACCGGCCGCGAACGGCACGCCGGTGATCCCGGCCAGGGTAGCGACCGAGAGCGCGTTGCGGGTCACCTTGTCCAGCGTCTGGTTCCCGACGACCGTGGTGACGGCGAGCAGCTCGATCCGCGGGTCGCCGTGGGCGAGCAGCAGCGCGATCGCGTCGTCGTGGCCCGGATCGCAGTCCAGGACGATCTTCTCGGTCATCTCCGGTGTCCCACCTCGTCGTCGTGGTCGTCCGGGGCGCTCCGGACGTGTCGACTGTGACCTGTCAAGCGCATGACGTCAAGCGCTTGATGTGTGGCGCGTCCGGGTAGGCTCGCCGGATGGCAGGACCGGTGGGCCGGCGGGTGACCGCGGCGATGGTGGCCCGGCGGGCGGGGACGAGCGTGTCCACCGTGTCGCTGGTGGTGAACGGCAAGTCGCGCGGACGGGTGTCCGCGGTGATCACCGAGCGGGTCCGCGCCGCGGTCGAGGAGCTGGGCTACGTGGTCGACCACGCGGCGAGCTCGCTCGCCCGCGGGACCACCGACCTCGTCGTGCTGCTCGCCCCCGACCTCCCCAACCCCTACTTCGGACGGGTCACCACCGGGATCCGGGAGGCGCTGGGCAGCAGGCACCAGCTGATGCTGTCGGTGATCGAGGGCGGCGAACAGCCCGGCGCCGACGACGTCCGCCGGGTCGCGGCGTTCCGCCCGGCCGGGCTGCTGGTGCACGCGCCGTCGCCGACGTTCCTCGACGACCTCGAGCCGGGCGGTCCGCCGCTGGTGCTGATGGACGCCCCCGGCTTCGAGGGCCGCGCGGCCACGGTGACCTTCGACCTGGAGCCGGGCGTGCGCGCGCTGGTCGCGCACCTCGCCGAGGCCGGGCACACGGTGCTCGCCTACCTGGAGGGCTCGACGCCCTCGGCCACCTTCACCGTGCGCCGTGAGCTGCTCGCCCGGGTCGCCGCCGAGCACGGCCTGCGGGTCCTCGACGACGGCACCCGGGCCGGGCTGACCCTCGACGCCGCCGCCGACGTCAGCACCGAGGCGCTGCCGCGCTGGCGGGCGGCCGGGGCCACCGCGGTCGTCGCGGCGGCGGACACGATGGCCTACGGCGTGCTGGCCGCGGCGCACCGGCTGGGGCTGGCCGTGCCGGGGGACATCGCCGTCGCCGGGTTCGACGACCTGCCGTACTCACAGGTGACGGCGCCGTCGCTGACGAGTGTGGCGCTGCCGGCGGAGGAACTCGGCCGGGCCGCGGCCCAGCGGCTGGCCGCCGTGCTCGCCGGGGACGGCGACGGCGCCGCCGCTCCCCTGCTGCCCTCACGCCTGGCGGCCCGGGCCAGCACCGGGGCCTGAGACACACCACCGGGGCGGCTCCGGGTGGAGCCGCCCCGGGACGGACGGGTCAGCCGCGCAGCATCTCCGCGACGAGGAACGCCAGCTCCAGGCTCTGCTGGGTGTTCAGCCGCGGGTCGCAGGCGGTCTCGTACCGGCCGGCGAGGTCGGTGTCGGAGATCCGCTGCGCACCGCCGAGGCACTCGGTGACGTCCTCGCCGGTGACCTCGACGTGGATGCCGCCGGGGTGCGTGCCGAGCGAGCGGTGCACCTCGAAGAAGCCCTGCACCTCGTCGACGATCCGGTCGAAGTGCCGGGTCTTGTAGCCGGTCGAGGCCTCGTGGGTGTTGCCGTGCATCGGGTCGCACTGCCAGATGACCTTGTGCCCGGAGGCGGTCACCTTCTCGACGATCGCCGGGAGCACGTCGCGGACCTTGTCGTTGCCCATCCGGGAGATCAGCGACAGCCGGCCCGGGCGGTTGTGCGGGTCGAGCCGCTCGACGTACTCGACGGCCTGGTCGGGCGTCGTCGTCGGGCCGATCTTCATGCCGATCGGGTTGGCCAGCAGCTCCGCGAACGCGACGTGCGCGCCGTCGAGCTGACGGGTCCGCTCCCCGATCCACAGGAAGTGCGTGGACAGGTCGTAGAGCTTCGGCGACTCCCCGCCGGTGGGGTCGCGCTCCAGGTCCAGACGCAGCATGGCGCGCTCGTAGTCGAGCAGCAGCGCCTCGTGGCTGGCGTAGAACTCGACCTGGTGCAGGTTGTGGTCGCGCACCCCGCAGGCGTCCATGAAGCGGACCGCACGGTCGATCTCGGCGGCGACGGCCTCGTAGCGCACGCCCGCGGCGGAGGTGCGGACGAAGTCCTTGTTCCAGTCGTGCACCTTGGACAGGTCGGCCAGCCCGGTCGCGGTCAGGCCGCGGACCAGGTTCATCGCCGCCGAGGCGTTCGCGTAGGCGCGGACCATCCGCGACGGGTCCGGGATCCGGCCCTGCGCGTCCGGGGCGAGACCGTTGACGATGTCCCCGCGGTAGGACGGCAGCCCGGCCGCGTCGATCGGCGAGCTGCGCGGCTTGGCGTACTGCCCGGCGATCCGCCCGACCTTCACCACCGGCATCGAGGCGCCGTAGGTCAGGACGACGGCCATCTGCAGCAGCGTGCGGATCGTCGCCCGGATGTGCGGCTCGGTGTTGTCGACGAAGGTCTCGGCGCAGTCGCCGCCCTGCAGCAGGAACGCCTCACCGTTCGCGACGTCGGCGAGCCGCGACTGCAGCCGGTCGACCTCCGGCGGCAGCACCACCGGCGGGACGGACTCGAGGACCTTCCGCACGTCGCCCACCTGCGACGGGTCGGGCCACTCGGGCTGCTGGGCGGCAGGGCGGGAGAGCGCGTCGTCCAGGGCGGAGCGCAGGTCCGCGGGCAGCGGCGGCAGCTCCGGGAGGACGTCGATCGGCGCGTCGACGGACCAGTTCACGCGGCCCAGCCTAGGCCGGGGCCGATCCCTACCGAGGCGCGGCCCCCGTCGCGAGGGTCTCGGCGATCACTTCCCAGCGCCGCAGGTTGTGCCGGGCGTCGGCGAGCGCGTCGTGCGCCTCGGCGGGCGGCGGGGGCAGCGCCGGGCGGCCCGCGTCCTCCCACCGCTGGCGCAGCTCGCGGGTGAAGCGCGGGATCGGCCGCGGCAGCGCGGGCATCGCACCCCACAGCTGGCACAGCGCCACGTGGTCGTAGGCGGCGATCCAGGCCCACAGCTCGACGTCGCCGGGGGCGCCGGTGCAGAAGTCGAGGATCTCCTCGCGCATCCGGGCCCGCGACATCCAGGCCCGGTCGCTGGGCGAGGGCAGCTTGGGCAGCACATTGGCCCGCACCCACTTGCCGGCCCGGTCCGGGTCGAACTCGGTGGACACGGCATAGAACTCGCGGCCGTCCTCGCCGACGATCCCGATCGACACCAGGTCGATCGTCGTGCCGTCCTCGATGAACTCGGTGTCGTAGAAGAAGCGCATGGTGCCGTCCTGTCTACCGGAGTCGATCAGGAGGCGCGGGAGTCGGGCACGTTCGCGTCGGGCCGCGACAGGCTCTGCCGCGACGGCGCGGGCGGTGGCGCACCGGCCGCGGCCTTCTCCTTGACCGACGCCGCGTAGAGGTCGACGTAGGTCTGCCCGGACAGCTCCATCAGCGAGTACATGATCTCGTCGGTCATGGAGCGCTCGATGAACCGGTCCCCGGCCATGCCCTCGTAGCGGGAGAAGTCCAGCGGCTCGCCGATCACGATCTTCACCTTGCGCGGGCGCCACATCTTGGAGCCGATGGGGTTGACCTTGTCGGTGCCCACCATGGCGACCGGGATGACCGGCACCCCGGCCTCCAGGGCCATCCGGGCGACGCCGGTCTTGCCCTTGTAGAGCCGCCCGTCGGGCGAGCGGGTGCCCTCCGGATAGATCCCGAGCAGCTTGCCCTCGTTCAGCAGCCGGACCGCGGTGTCCATCGCGGCGCGCGCCGCGGACCCACCGGAACGGTCCACCGGGACCTGCCCGACGCCGGTGAAGAACTGCTTCTTGAACCAGCCGCGGATCCCGGGCTCGGTGAAGTACTCGCGCTTGGCGAGGAAGGTCACCCGGCGCGGCAGCATCAACGGCAGGAAGAAGGAGTCGGCCACCGCGAGGTGGTTGCTGGCGAGGATCGCGCCGGCACCACCGGGCACGTTCTCGGCACCACGCACCTCCGGCCGGCAGAACAGCCTCATCAACGGGCCGAGCAGCACGAACTTGGACCACCAGTACAGCACCCTGCGCTGCCTCCCTACCGACTTCGGCGACAGCCTACGGAGCGTCGACACCTCCTCACAACGGGGCGGTGGTCACCGGGGTCGGGCGGTCCCCGCGCGGGCCCGTGGGCGGTGTCGGCCGGGACACGGGCCGTGACAGGATGGAGCCGCCGCGAGCGGGGAGGGACGGACCGGTATGAGCTCCGCAGACCCCTCGCGCGACCGCGAGGACCGGCCCGACGACTTCGACGCGATCGTCGCCGCCTGGCGCGACGAGGGCTCGGTCCCGGACTGGCCCGCCGAGCCCGTGGAGCGCACCGACCGTACGGACCGCGGCGACGCCGGTGACGTCGCGGGCGCGGCGGGCGGCGCCGACCGGCTGCGGGTGCTGCTCCGCTTCGCCGA
>NZ_JAMXSG010000261.1:0-8540 GCF_024124365.1 Pseudonocardia sp. McavD-2-B | reverse complement strand
GGGCCGCCGTCGGTCCCGGCGAGGGCCCGGACCCGGTCGATCGCGCCCGGTACAGCGAACTGCGCCGCGCCCAGCCCCTCGACGATGTAGCCGCGCCGGCACCGGCCGGACTCCTCCATCGCCCGGAGCACCTTGTAGACCGCGGCGAACCCGCCGGTGACCCGTTCGGTGCCCAACGCGCCCCGGGTCAGCACGCCGTGGCGCTCCAGGAACGCCTCCGCGGTGGCGTGCGCACGGCGGGTCGGGTCGGGCTCGCGCGGCACGGCCACCGACCAGCGCCCGCCGACCGACGGCGGCCCGGTCCGGCTGGGCATCGACGGCCGCCCCGCACGCAGCTGCGCATAGCGCCCGCGGGCCGGTCGGCGTGCCGTGCGGTGCGCCCCGCCCTGCCGCCCGGACGCGCCACGCCGCCCGCCGCCCCCGGACAGCCGGGCCCGCAGCGGGCCGAGCGTGTCGTTGGTGAGCGCACCCGCCCAGACCAGGTCCCAGACGGCGGCGACGACGTCGTCGTCGGAAGGGGCCGGTTCGTCCTGCTCGGTCAGCAGCACCCCGGCCCGGGTCGCGAGCTCGCGGAAGAACAGCGCACCGCCCCCGGAGTCCGGTGCGGCCTCCGGATCGGTCAGCGCGGCCGGGTCGGTCAGCCCGAGCGCGGCCAGTACCGCGGTGTGCAGCGGAGTACCCGCGGTGTCCATGTCGGGGGCGGGCAGCAGCAGATCCGCCACGTCGGCCGGGGCCAGCGCCAGCCAGCCGTCCTGCCCGGACAGTGCGCGGCACCCGACCCAGGTCACCTCACCGGAGGCGGTCAGCTCGTCGAGCAGCGCGGGGGTGTAGCCCGGCAGCCGGGCCGGCAGCACCAGCGACTCGACCGCGCTCGCCGGCAGCGGCGCCCCGGCGAGCTGCTCGACCACACCGAGCACGTCCTCGGCACCCGGTGCGCGGCGCACCCGGCCTCGCCGCTCGGAGCCCGACCGCACCTGGACGCCCTGCCACTGCGGCAGGAACCGGCCCAGCGCCCGCTGCTCGACGGGCTCGACCTCGTGCCGCAGCTTCGCCAGCGACGCGCGCCGCAGCCGTCGCAGCACCTCGGCGTCGCAGTACTCCAGCTCGCCGCCGGAACCGGCGGGCACCGACGCCTGCGGGCGCAGCTCGCCCTTCATCAGCCGACCGGTGCCGGTGAGCCGCTCCAGCACCCCGGCGACCACGGCCACGCCCAGCCCGAAGCGGCGGGCGAGCTCGGCGGCGGTGAACGGCCCGTGCGTGCGCGCCCAGCGCAGCACGAGATCCCCGAGCGGGTCGGGCACCGGCTCGGTGAACGCCTCCGGCACCCCGACCGGCAGCGCCGTGCCCAGCGCGTCCCGGATCCGGCCGGCGTCCTCGATCGCGACGAACCGTTCCTCGCCGGCGATCCGCACCCGCAGCGCCCGGCGGTCGCGCTCCAGCTGCGCCAGCCACGCCGGGTCGACACCGCGGGCCCGCCCGTCGGCCTCGGACAGGTCACCGACGAAGCGGAGCAGGTCCGCGGCGCCCTCCATGTCGCGGGCGTGCCGGTCCGGGTCGGTGCGCTGCAGCTGGCCCTCGATCTCGGCCAGCATCTCCGGATCGAGCAGCTCCCGGATCGCCTCGGAGCCGAGCAGTTCCGCCAGCAGCGTCGAGTCCAGCGACAGCGCGGCCGCGCGGCGCTCGGCCAGCGGCGCGTCGGCCTCGTAGAGGAACATCCCGACGTAGCCGAACAGCAGGCTGCGCGCGAACGGCGACGGCTGCGACGACTCGACCTCGGCGACCTTCACCTTCCGCGCGGCGACATCGCCCATCAGCTCGCGCAGGCCGGGCAGGTCGTAGACGTCCTGCACGCACTCCCGCATCGCCTCCAGGGTGATCGGGAACTGCTCGAACTTGCCCGCGACGCTCAGCAGCTGCGCCGATTTCTGCCGCTGCTGCCACAACGGGCTGCGGCGGCCCGGGTCGCGCCGGGGCAGCAGCAGCGCCCGCGCGGCGCACTCCCGGAACCGCGACGCGTACAGCGCCGAGTTCCCCAGCTCCGCGACGACGATCTGCTCGATCTCGCCCGGCTCCAGCAGCACGTCCTCGGCGCTCGGGACGACCTCGGTGCCGTTGTCGTCCACGGCGTCCGGGAGGCGCAGCACGATCCCGTCGTCGGCGCCCGACGCGCTCACCTCGACCCCGCGGCGCTCCCGCATCCGGGCGGCGATCGCCAGCGCCCACGGCCCGTTGACCTGCGCCCCGAACGGCGAGTGCACGACGAGGCGCCAGTCGCCCAGCTCGTCGCGGAACCGCTCCACCAGGATCGTGCGGTCGCTCGGCACGTGCCGGGTCGCCTCGCGCTGCTCGCGCAGGTAGGACAGCAGGTTGTCGCAGGCCCACTCGTCGAGCCCGGCCGCGGCGGCGCGCTCCCGGGCGTCGGCGTCGGCCAGCCCGGACATCTCGCGCACGAACGCGCCGACGGCCCGGCCCAGCTCCAGCGGCCGCCCGATCGACTCGCCCTTCCAGAACGGCATCCGGGCGGGCACCCCCGGCGCCGGGGTGACGATCACGCGGTCGTGGGTGATGTCCTCGACCCGCCACGACGAGGTCCCCAGCAGGAACGTGTCCCCGACGCGGGACTCGTAGACCATCTCCTCGTCGAGCTCGCCGACCCGCGACCCGGCGCCGTCCGCGCCGCCCGGCGTCATCACGGTGAACAGGCCGCGGTCGGGGATGGTGCCGCCGGAGGTGACGGCCAGGCGCTGCGCGCCCGGGCGGCCGCGCAGCTCGTCGGTGACCCGGTCCCAGGTGATGCGGGCGCGCAGCTCGCCGAACTCCTCGGACGGGTAGCGCCCGGCCAGCATGTCCAGCACCGAGTGCAGCGCGGAGTCCGGCAGCGCCACGAACGGGGCCGCCCGGCGGATCGTCGCGGCGAGGTCGGACAGCTGCCACGACTCCATCGCGACCATCGCGACGATCTGCTGGGCCAGCACGTCGAGCGGGTTGCGGGGGTAGCGCGTGGACTCGATCGACCCGGTCGTCATCCGTTCGGCGACGACGGCGCAGGACACGAGATCGCCGCGGTACTTCGGGAACACGACGCCCTCGGACACCGCGCCCACCTGGTGCCCGGCGCGCCCGACCCGCTGCAGCCCGGACGCGACCGACGGCGGCGCCTCGACCTGCACGACCAGGTCGACGGCCCCCATGTCGATGCCCAGCTCCAGGCTGGACGTCGCGACGACGCACGGCAGCACGCCGGACTTCAGCTCCTCCTCGACCAGGGTCCGCTGGTCGCGCGACATCGAGCCGTGGTGGGCCTTGGCCACCGTCGGCGCGGCCCCGCCGCCCACCCCGGACTGCCCGACCGCCTCGGCCGGGAACGCACCCGGGGCGTCGGCGTCGAGGTCGGCGGCCTCCTCCAGGGCTGCGGCCTCCTGCTCGGCGGCGAGTTCGTTCAGCCGGGAGGTGAGCCGCTCGGCGAGCCGGCGGGAGTTGGAGAACACGATGGTCGAACGGTGCTCGCGCACCAGGCCGAGCAGCCGCTCCTCCACCGCGGGCCAGATCGAGGGCTTGCGCGCCGTGCCCGCGGCGGACCCGACGACCTCCTCGTCGGTGCTGCCCGGGGCGGGCCGCTCGTCGAGCGCGGCCAGGTCGGGCACCGGGACCTGCACCTCGACCCGGATCGTCTTGGGGATCGCGGGCTGCACGACCTCGACCGGGCGGGTGCCGGACAGGAACGTCGAGACCTCGTCCACCGGGCGCACGGTCGCCGAGAGCCCGATCCGCTGCGGGGTGGCCTCGGTGATCTCCTCGAGGCGTTCCAGCGACACCGCCAGGTGCGCCCCCCGCTTCGTCCCGGCGACGGCGTGCACCTCGTCGAGGATCACCGTCGTCACCCCGCGCAGGGACTCCCGCGCGGCCGAGGTGAGCAGCAGGAACAGCGACTCCGGGGTGGTGACCAGCACGTCCGGCGGGGTGCGCTGGAACTGGCGTCGCTCGTCGGCCGGGGTGTCGCCGG
Organism: Pseudonocardia sp. McavD-2-B; assembly: GCF_024124365.1. NCBI lineage: Bacteria > Bacillati > Actinomycetota > Actinomycetes > Pseudonocardiales > Pseudonocardiaceae > Pseudonocardia > Pseudonocardia sp. McavD-2-B. Next base: position 4,537 of record NZ_JAMXSG010000261.1, on the reverse strand, counting down.
TGCGCATCCCGACGGTGATGTCGGGGACCGGCTCGTCGAGCCGCTGCGCGGCCTGGCGGATGCCGGTCAGCGGCGAGCGCAGGTTGCGCTGCACGTCGACGGCGAGGGCCTTGAGCGGCGAGACGTAGAGGACCCGGCAGCGGTGCTTCGGCTCGGCGGGCGGCGGGGTGGCGGCGAGCCGGTCCAGCGCCCAGAGGAACGCGGCGAGGGTCTTGCCGGACCCGGTCGGCGCGACGACGAGCGCGTTGCGCCCGGCCTGCGCCGCGGACCAGGCGCCCTCCTGGGCCGCCGTGGGCGCGGCGAAGGCCCCCTCGAACCACTGGCGGGTGGCGGGGGAGAAGCCCTCGAGTGCGGTCACGCCGACCATCATGCGGGTGGGGTCCGACAGTCACCCGTCGAGCGCCCGTCGGACCGGGCGTGACCTGCGACGTCAGCGGGCGGCGTCGGCCCTCGTGCGGGGCCAGACCTCCGCGGTGTCCTCGGCCGGGAACTCGGCGACGACCGCCGCGACCGTCCAGACCATCGACGCCAGGAAGTCCACGCCCAGCGCGTCGACGTAGTGCGAGGTCTCGCGGGCGTCGGCCGGGTCGACGAGCGGGGCGACCGTGTAGCGGGCCCGGGCCGCGTAGCGCGGGCCCAGGTTGCTCCCGATCCAGCCCAGTGCCCGCTCGGAGCGGTCGTCGTGGTCGGCGAGCGCGGTGCGAGCGGCGTCGTACCAGTCGGCCAGCACCAGGAAGGCCAGCGACCAGCCGGGCGGGGTGGCGTCCGGCGGCATGTCCCGGTCGACCGCGGTCAGCCTGCGCACGGCGAACCGGGCCGGGTCGGGCCCCGGCGCGGCGAGGGTCTCGCGCACCGCTCCGGCCAGCACGTCGGAGACCATGCGGTAGGCGTTCTGCAGCTCCGCGTCGTCCGTGCCCGCCGACCTGCGTGTGTTCGGGGTCGTGCCCGCCATGTCCACCGTCCTCCGCTCGTGTGGCCGGGCCGGAGCGTAACGCCCTGGCGCGCGGCGGCCGTGGCACGGCAGCATCCGCCCGTGACCGCCGCACCCGACGCCGCCTCCCCGCCGCAGGACCCCGCCCAGCCCCGCCTGCTGGCGGTGCTCGCGATCGGGCAGGTGCTCGGCGGGACGGCCGTGGCGACCTCGATCGCCGCGAGCTCGCTGGTCGCGTCCCGGCTGTCCGGCTCGCCCGCGGTCGGTGGCGTCGCGTCGACGGCGAGCGTGCTGGGCGCGGCGGGTGCGGCCGCCGTCGTCGCACGCGTGGCCCAGGCCCGGGGACGGCGTCCCGCGCTGGTCGGCGGTCACCTGGTGGGACTGCTCGGCGCGGTCGGTGCGGTCGTCGCGGCGACGACCGGCTCGGTGGCGCTGCTGCTGGTGTCGTTGCTGCTGATCGGTTCGGGGACGGCGGTCGGGCTCGCCGCGCGCTACGCCGCCACCGACCTGGCCGCGCCGGCGCGGGCCGGCCGCGCGCTCGCGATGGTGGTGTGGGCGACGACGGTCGGTGCGGTCGCCGGGCCGAACCTGCTCGGTCCGCTGGACGCCGTGGCCGTGTCGGCCGGGCTGCCCGGTGTCGCCGGTCCGTACCTGCTCTGCGCGGTCGCGTTCGCCCTGGCGGCCCTGACCGGGTGGCTGGGTCTGCGGCCCGACCCGCTGCTGCGGGCCCGGGAGCGCGCGGGGGCCCCGGCTGGCGCGCCCGGGGCCGTGGCGGTGCGGCCGTGGGCGGTGCTGCGGGCCTCGCGCCCCGCGCTGCTCGGCGCCGTCGGCATCGTGCTCGGGCACGCGGTGATGGTCGGGCTGATGTCGATGACCCCGGTGCACATGGACCACGGCGGCGCGGCGCTGTCGGTCGTCGGGCTGGTGATCAGCTTGCACATCGCGGGGATGTATGCGCTCAGCCCGTTGTTCGGGTGGCTCGCTGACCGGCTCGGACCGGCGCGGGTGCTGGCCGGTGCCGGGGTGCTGCTGCCGCTGGCGGGGGTGGTCTGCGCCCTCGCCGCGCCGACCTCGACCGGCCTGCTGTCGGTGGGCCTGGTGCTGCTCGGTCTGGGCTGGTCGGCAGCGGTGGTGGGCGGATCGGCGCAGCTCACGGCGTCGCTGGCGGTGGCCGACCGGCCGCGGGTGCAGGGCTCGGTGGACGTGGCGATGAACCTGGTCGGCGCCGCCGCCGGGATCGTGGCCGGGGTGCTCGTGACGGTGTCGTCCTACGCGCTGCTCGGCGCGCTGGTGGTCGTGGCGACGGTGCCGTTCCTGCTGGTGGCAGCACGCTCGGCCCGCACGGGACGCCCGGCGGCCGGCTGAGCGGGACCCTCAGCGACGGCGCTGGTGGAGCCACCAGCGCACCAGCACGACCAGCGCGGACAGCAGCGCGAGCAGCGACACGACCTGCCACGCCAGGGGCGACCCGATGCCGGTCGTCGCGAGGACCTCGTCGGCGACGTCGACCGGGACGGTCGCGAGCAGTTCGGACATATCACCCAGGCTACCGGCTCCGGGGCCGTCAACGGGCGGACACCACACGGAACGGGTGACCCGTCTACCCTCGCGGGCGTGCGACTGAGCCACTTCCGGGAACTGATGGAGGGCGAGTTCGGGCCGGTGCGGGCGGCGTCGCTGTCCCGCGACCACGTCTTCGCCGACCTCGGCGGCCGGACCGTCGAGCAGGCGATCGAGGCGGGTCTCGACCTGCGCCGGGTCTGGCGCGCGGTCTGCGCGGCCTACGAGGTCCCACCCGCACGGCGGTAGCGGCGCCCCGGGCGGTCGTGGTGACCGCTCGGCTCCCGTGGGTGCCCGGTCGGCGTGTCGCGGTGTCGGATCGAACGCGTGTTCGTCTACGGTTCCGCCAGGGCTCGCGGTACCGGTCCTGCGGCGCGGTGTCGGACGAGTTGTCCACAGGCGCCGATCCGGGCCCGTAACTGTCAGGGGTACCCCATACCGTTGTGGTGTGCCTCCCCGAAAGACACCAGCAGGACCCGATCGTCGACCACCAGCGAGGAGTCAAGAGATGTCCGCTCCGGACCGCGGCAAGGCGCTCGAACTCGCCCTCGCCCAGATCGAGAAGAACCACGGCAAGGGATCGGTGATGCGCCTGGGCGACCAGACCCGCGTCCCGATCAGTGCCATCTCCACGGGCTCCATCGCGCTCGACGTCGCGCTCGGCGTCGGGGGCATCCCGCGCGGCCGCGTCGTCGAGATCTACGGCCCGGAGTCCAGCGGCAAGACGACCGTCGCGCTGCACGCCGTCGCGAGCGCGCAGGCCGCCGGAGGCGTCGCGGCGTTCATCGACGCCGAGCACGCGCTCGACCCGGAGTACGCCAAGGCGCTCGGCGTCGACACCGACGACCTGCTGGTCTCCCAGCCGGACACCGGTGAGCAGGCGCTGGAGATCGCGGACATGCTGATCCGCTCCGGCGCGCTCGACATCATCGTCATCGACTCGGTGGCCGCGCTCGTGCCGCGCGCCGAGATCGAGGGCGAGATGGGCGACAGCCATGTCGGCCTGCAGGCCCGGCTGATGAGCCAGGCGCTGCGGAAGATCACCGGTGCGCTCAGCAACTCCGGCACCACCGCGATCTTCATCAACCAGCTGCGCGAGAAGATCGGCGTGATGTTCGGGTCCCCGGAGACCACGACCGGTGGTAAGGCGCTGAAGTTCTACGCGTCGGTCCGCATGGACATCCGCCGCATCGAGACCCTGAAGGACGGCACCGACATGGTCGGCAGCCGGACCCGGGTCAAGGTCGTGAAGAACAAGGTGGCCCCGCCGTTCAAGCAGGCGGAGTTCGACGTGCTCTACGGCGTCGGCATCTCCAAGGAGGGTTCGCTGATCGACGTGGGCGTCGAGCAGGGGATCATCCGCAAGTCCGGTGCCTGGTACACCTACGAGGGCGACCAGATGGGGCAGGGCAAGGAGAACGCCCGCAAGTTCCTCAAGGAGAACCCGGACGTCGCCGCCGAGGTCGAGAAGCGCATCAAGGAGAAGCTGGGGATCGGCGCCGTCGTCGACGCCGAGGAGACCAGCCCGGTCGAGCCCCTCCCGGCCCCGGTCGACTTCTGAGCGTGACCGGCGAGCGCGACGGGTCCGGAGGCACGTCCGGACGGGACGGTGCGGAGCCGACCAGGCCCCGCACCGTCCCGCTCGACGACCTGTTCGGCGTGACCCCGTCGGTCACCGACGAGCAGGATCCGCCCGCGATCCGGACCGCCGACCCGACCGGCGGTGAGCCGGACGAGTCCGTCGCCGAGCCCCCGGGGGTCCCCGGCTGGGACACGAGCCCCCACCAGGTCTCGTTCGCCGCGCTGAGCGGTGCCGACGAGGCCCCCACGACGGCGACCGAACCGCCGGCTGCCTGGTCCACGGGACCGGCGGCGGACGGCGCGACGGACGGGGCGGCGGCCCCCGCCCCGGTCCGCAGGCTGACCCTCGACGACCCCGACCCCCACCCCGACCCGGCTTCCGGTGGGAGCGCCGACGACGGCGTCGACGATGCGGGACCCGGCTCGCCCCGTGTGGTCTCCTTCGAGGAGCTGTCCGGACGGGGC
>NZ_JAMXSG010000260.1:0-8559 GCF_024124365.1 Pseudonocardia sp. McavD-2-B | reverse complement strand
GCGCACGTCGCCGGGCTCGACACCCGCATCGCCGAGCAGGAGCGCCTGCTGGCCGCCGCCGCCCCCGACCTCGACGCCGACGAGCTGGTCGCCGCGGCCCCGGACACCGAGCCCGGCGCGCTGACCGAGGCGCTCGACCGGGCGCAGGCCCATGAGCGCGACCTCGGCGCGGAGCAGGACGAGGTGCGCGAGCAGCTGGGCGGGCTGCGGGCCCGGCGCCGCGAGCTGGAGGAGGCCGAGGGCGCCGCCGAGCTGCACGCCCGCGCCCAGTCCGAGCTGGCCGGCGTCGCCGACGCCGCGGAGCGCTACCTGGTGCTGCACCTGCAGCGCGAGATCCTGCGTCGCGAGCTGGAGGCCTACGAGCGCAGCCACGCCTCCCCGCTGCTGGTCCGCGCCGGGGTGGTGCTCGAACGCCTCACCGGCGGCCGGTTCGTCGCGCTGCGGCCCCCGGCCGACGCGGGCGGCGCCGGACGGAGCCTGGTCGCGGTGCGCGCCGACGGCGAGGAGCTCGTCCCGACCCGGCTCTCGGAGGGCACCGCCGACCAGGTGCACCTCGCGCTGCGCCTGGCCGGGATCGAGCAGCTGCAGGCCGACCGGGTCGCCGCCGGGCTGCCGACGGTGCCGGTCGTGTTCGACGACGTCCTCATGACCTTCGACGACGAGCGCGGCGCCGCCGCCGTCGCCGTGCTGGGGGAGCTGGCCGCCACCGCGCAGGTGCTGCTGTTCACCCACCACGAGCACGTCGTCGGGCTCGCCCGCGACGCGGGTGTCGAGTTCACCGTCGCCGAGCTGGGGCCGCCCGCCCCGGTCGAGGTCGTCGGCGACGCCGACACCGCCCGCGCCACCCCGCTGGCCGGCTGAGCGGAGCGATCACGGAGACTCACCGACGTGGACGCGTGCGGTGAACGGTTCGTGATCGTCAGCGGCGACTCCCGGGCCGAGGTCGACGAGGTCGGGGCGGCGCTGGCCGGTTTCTCCCAGGGCGGCCGGGTCCGGGTCGAGCCGCACCCGCCCACGGCCCGCCCGCCGAAGGGCTCCGGCGCGGTGCTCGCGCCCTGGCCGAACCGGGTCCGCGGCGGCGCCTGGACCCACCGCGGGACCCGCAGGCAGCTCGCGTTGACCGAGCCGGACGCCGGCAACGCCATCCACGGCCTGCTGCGGCACGTGACCTGGACCCCGGTGGAGCGGGCGGGGGACCGGATCACGCTGACCGCCGTCGCGCCGGTGCAGCCCGGCTGGCCGCAGCCGGTGCGGGTCACGGTGACCTACGCCGTCGGCCGCGACGGGCTCACCGTCACCACGGTCGTGGAGAACCTCGGGGACGCGCCCGTCCCGTTCGGCCTCGGCTTCCACCCGTACCTGCGGGTCGGTGACGTGCCGACCGACGAGCTGGAGCTGACCCTGTCCGCCCGGACCGAGCTGCCGCTGCGCGACCAGCTCCCGGACGGCCCGGCGCGGCCGCTGGACGGCGCGGTCTCCCGGACCCGGCTCGCCGGGCTGGTCCTGGACAGCGCGTTCGGCGGCTGCACCCCCGGCGACGGCCCGGACGGCGGCGCCGACGGCCGGGTCCGGCACCGCGTCGGGTCCCGGGACGGCGGCGGCACCGAGCTGTGGGCCGACGCGGCGTTCGGCTGGGTGCAGGTCTTCACCCCGTCGGACTTCCCGCGCCAGGGCCCGGATGGAGCGGTGACGCCGTCGCGGGCGATCGCGGTCGAGCCGATGACCTGCCCGCCGGACGCGCTGAACTCGGGCACCGACCTGATCGAGCTCGTCCCCGGCGAGTCCCAGGTGCTGCGCTGGGGCGTCCACGCCACCGGGTGATCCGGATCATCGCCGGGAGCGGAATACCGGAGAGGTCGTTGAACGCTCTACCTTCTGTGACTGCCGAGACCGCTTCCCCGGTGCTGCTGCCCCGCCTCGACGAGGCCGGCCGCGCCGCCCTGTTCACCGAGGCCCGCACCGCCAACACCTTCACCGACGAGCCCGTCACCGACGAGACGCTCCGCGCGGTGTGGGACCTGGCCCAGTGGCCGCCGACCGCGGCCAACACCCAGCCGCTGCGCGTGACCTTCGTCCGCAGCGACGAGGGGAAGCAGCGCCTGCTGCCGCTGCTCGCCGAGGGCAACCGGGCCAAGTCCGAGGCCGCCCCGGTCGTCGCGATCCTGGCCGCGGACCTCGACTTCCACGAGCACTCGGACACCACGTTCCCGGTCAAGCCCGGCTTCCGCGAGGGCCTGGAGTCCCAGGGCCGTGAGGGCCGCGAGCCGATGGCGCGGTTCAACGCCTCGCTGCAGATCGGCTACGTCCTGCTCGCCGCCCGCGCGCACGGTCTCGCCACCGGCCCGATGGCCGGCTTCGACGCCGACGCCGTCACCGAGGAGTTCTTCCCCGGCGGCCGGCACCGCGCGCTGCTCGTGGTCAACCTGGGCCACCCCGGCCCGGACGCCTGGCACCCGCGGCTGCCCCGCCTCGACGCCGCGGACGTGCTCGACTTCGCCTGAGCGCGCCACGACCGCACCGACGGGCGCGTCCGCACAGCGGGCGCCCCCGTCGGCGTCGGAGCTCACCCGCAGGTCTGCAGCGCCGCCAGCAGGCTCGACGCCCGGTCGTCGACGTCCTCGGCGCGCATCTCGTTGGTGAGGAAGGAGAACCCGAGCCCCCGCTCGGGCCAGGCACCGTGCCGCCCGCCGCCCGCGCCGGAGTGGCCGAACGCGACCGGCTCGGGTCCGTAGGTCCCGATCGGGTCGGCGAGCTCGAAGCCGAGGCCGAACCGCAGCGGCCGGTCGTTGACCGCGTCGGTCCCCTCCGACCAGGTCCGGGTGGCCCGGGCCAGCGCCGCGGCCGGTACCGGGGCGACCCCCGGTGCCGGGCCCGACGGGCACAGCGCCGCGTAGAACCGGGCCATCGACGGGGCGCTCGCCAGGCCGGCCCCGGCCAGACCGCCGGACCGGTGGTAGACGCTCGTGTTCGGCAGGTCCGGCTCCTCGAGCAGCATCCGGTACATCCGTTCGACGAGTCGTCGACGCCGCGGCTCGGTGAGGAACGTCGAGATCCGGTAGTCCGGGTCGCGCACGATCCGCGCCGGTCCCGGCGGGGCCGCACCCAGGAACACCCGGGCACCGGGGACCTGCGCGACCAGGTCGCGCACGACCGCACGGGGGTCCCGCCCGGTGACCCGCGCCAGCAGCTCCGCGGTCATCGCCCCGTAGGTCGTCGGGTGGTAGGCGACCGCCGTGCCCGGCTCCCACAGCGGCTCCTGCCGGGCGAGCACCGCGGCGCACGCCCGGTCGTCCCACCGGTCGGCCCCGACCGGCTCGGGGTCGGGGTACAGCAGCCCGGCGGTGTGCGAGAGCACCTGGCCGACGGTCACGCGCTCCTTGCCGCCCGCAGCGAACTCCGGCCAGTACCGGGCCACCGGAGCGTCCGGCTCCAGCCGGTCGGACACCGCCGCGCAGGCGGCCGCGGTCAGACCCTTGGTGCCGGAGAACAGCACCGCGACCGTGTCCGCCTCCCAGGGCCGTCCGGTGGCGGGGTCGGCGAGCCCGCCGTGCAGCTCGACGAGCACCTCCCCGTCGCGGACCACCGAGAACGCGACGCCGGCACGGCTCCCGGCGAGCACCGCGGCGAAGGCGTCCGCGACGGCGGAGTACCCGGGCGCGACGGTGCCCTTCATCCCTCCGCTCATCGGACCGCCGCCATCGACGGCGTGTGCGCCAGCAGCTCGCGGGTGTAGTCGTTCGCGGGGTTCGACAGGACCTCCTCGACGGTGCCCTGCTCGACGATCCGGCCGCCCTGCAGCACCGCGATCCGGTCGGCCACCTCGCGGGCCAGGGCGATGTTGTGGGTCACGAACACCATCGCCGTGCCCAGCTCGCGGCGGACCAGGGCGAGCAGGTCCAGGATCGCGGCCTGCACCGACACGTCCAGCGCCGAGGTGACCTCGTCGCACACCAGCACGTCCGGTGCGGTGACCAGGGCCCGCGCGATGGCCGCACGCTGTCGCTCGCCGCCCGAGAGCGACCCCGGGTAGCGCGCCGCGAACGACTCGTCGAGCCGTACCTGGCGCAGCATGTCCAGGACCCGGGCCCGGCGGGTGCCGGCGTCGGCGTCGGTGAGGTGGCGCAGCGGAACCTCCAGCGACCCGGCCAGGGTCCGGCGCGGGTTCAGCGACGCGAACGGGCTCTGGAACACGTACTGCACGCTGCGCAGCTGGGCGTGGGACCGCGGGGTGGCCAGCTCCTCGCCCTTGAGCGTCAGCGTCCCCGAGTCCAGCGGCAGCAGCCCGGACAGCCCGCGGGCCAGCGTGGTCTTCCCCGAGCCGGACTCGCCCAGCAGCATCAGGCACTCGCCCGGCCACAGTTCCAGGTCCACCCCGTCGAGGACGGTGGTCGCGCCGAAGCGCTTCCCGGCGCCGGACACCCGCAGCACCGGCTCGCCGGCCGCGTCGCCGCTCGGGACCGGTGCCCGCTCGACACGCCGGTCCAGGTCGGGCACCGCGGCGATCAGGCCCCGCGTGTACGGGTGCTCGGGTGCGGTGAGCACCCGGGCCACCGGCCCGGTCTCGACGACCTCCCCGGACTGCATGACCGCCACCCGGTCCGCCAGCCCGGCGACGACGGCGAGGTCGTGGGTGATGTAGAGCGCCGCCGTTCCCGAGCGGGTCACCAGCTCCCGCACGGTGTCCAGGACGAGGTCCTGGGTGGTGACGTCGAGCCCGGTCGTCGGCTCGTCGAGCACGACGACGTCGGGCCGGTTCGCGAACGCGGCCGCGATCCCGACCCGCTGTTGCTGCCCGCCCGAGAGCTGGTGCGGGTAGCGGGCCAGGAACGCGTCGTCGTCGGGCAGGCCGACCTCGGCGAGGACCTCCCGGACCCGGCCGGTGACGTCGCCGTCCCAGGAGTGCGCCTCCAGCACCTCGGCGACCTGGGTGCCGACCCGCAGCAACGGGTTCAGCGACAGCGCCGGGTCCTGCGGCACGTAGCTGACCAGCCGGCCGCGGACCCCGCGCAGCGTGACCGGGTCGAGGGTGAGCAGGTCGTCGTGGGTCTCGGTGTGGCCGTGGAACGCCATGGTGCCGCCGGTGTGCGCGAGCCCGGTCCGGAAGTGGCCGAGCGCGGCCAGTGCCGCCGTCGTCTTCCCGGAGCCGGACTCGCCGACCAGCGCGAGGATCTCACCCGGGGCGACCGCGTAGTCGACACCGTGCAGCACCTCCCGCCCGCCGGTGGTGGACACGCGCAGGCCCGTGCAGCCGATCGTGGGTGTCGCGGTGGCGGTCATGCGCCCTCCCCGGTGGTGTCGGCCGACTCCTTGGCGAGGGCGTCGGTGATCATGTTGGTGCCGACGGTGAGGATCGCGATGGCCAGCACGGGCAGCAGGACGCCCCAGGGGGCGACGATCAGCGCGATCCGGTTCTCGTTGATCTGCAGGCCCCAGTCCGCGGCGGGCGGCTGCACGCCGAGACCGAGGAACGACAGCGAGGCGATGTAGCCGATCGAGTAGGTCAACCGCAGGCCCAGCTCCACCATCAGCGGGCCGGTGATGTTCGGCAGGATCTCGGTGCCGAGGATCCGGCGGCGCGGGACGCCGTACATCCGGGCGGCCAGCACGTAGTCCTGCCCGGCGACCGACAGCGTGGCCTGCCGCGCGACCCGGGCCACCCGGGGGATGTGCGAGATCCCGATGACCAGCACCAGCAGCCAGCCGGACGAGCCGAGCACGGCCACCGCGAGCAGCGCCAGCACCAGCTGCGGGAACGACAGCAGCACGTCGCCGCCCCGCATGATCAGGGTGTCGAGCCGGCCGCCGGAGTATCCGGCCAGCATGCCGGCGACCGCACCGCCGACCAGGCCCAGCGCGGTCGCGGCGAGCGCGTAGAGCAGGACCGGCCCACCACCGGCGAGGAAGCGGGCGACCACGTCGCGCCCGAGGTCGTCGGTGCCGACGACACCGTCCGAGCTGAACGGGCGGCCGGCGAAGTCGTCGACGCCGAAGCCGGTCAGCAGAGGGCCGAGCGTCGGCCCGAGCAGGGCGACGGCGACGACGACCAGGGTCAGCGCTGCGCCGATCCGGGCCTGGCGGCGCCGGAAGGTACGACGGATGAGTCCGGCCGGTGCGGACGCGGTGCCGGAGGTGACGGGGGGACTGGTGACGCTCATCGGATACCTCCGGCGGTACGGATCCGCGGGTCGGCCACGATCCCGGCGACGTCGGCGGCCAGGTTGACCACGACGTAGAACGCGGCGATCAGCATCGAGATCGCCTGGACCACCTGCACGTCGCGGTTGTTGACGGCGTCGATCAGCGCCTGCCCGATGCCGGGGTAGCGGAACAGGAACTCGACGACCACGACGCCGCCGGCCAGCCACGCCAGCTGCAGTGCCAGCACCTGCGCGACCGGCCCGATCGTGTGCGGGACGGCGTGGCGCAGCAGCACCGTGCGCTCGGGCAGCCCCTTGAGCCGGGCCATCTCGACGAACCCGGTGTCGAAGGTCTCCGACAGCGTCGCCCGGGTCATCCGGACGACGTAGGGGATCACGACCAGCGCCAGGGTCAGCACCGGCAGCACGAGCTGCCCGGGGCGGGTCCACACGGGCTCGCCGGGGCGGGCGATCGTGACCGACGGCAGGACCTGCAGCACCGAGGTCGCGAACAGCACGACGAGCAGCACACCGATGACGAACTCGGGCAGCGCGGCCAGGACCAGGCTGGTGCCCGACAGCGCGGAGTCGGTGCGGGTGCCGCGACGGACCGCGGCCCAGGCGCCCAGCGCCAGGGCCACCGGGGTGGCGACGAGCGCGGTGAGCACCAGCAGGACCGCGGACGCCGTGATCCGGCCACCGAGCAGCTCGGTGACCGGCCCCTGGGTGGCGGCGGAGAAGCCGAGGTCGCCGGTGAGGACACCGCCGAGCCAGCCGAGGTAGCGCTCCCAGACCGGGCGGTCGAGGCCGAGCTGCTCGGTCAGCGCCGCGACCCGTTCCGGGGTGGCCTGCTGACCGAGGATGGCGCGAGCCGGGTCGCCGGGCAGCAGCAGCGTCGCCGCGAAGACCAGCAGCGACACCACGAACAGGACCAGGACGCTCACCAGCAGCCGCCGGAGGATCATTCTCGTCACGAGGCTCATGCGCCGACCCATGCCTTCCGGAACTCGTAGCCGGACAGCGACAGCCCGGTGCGGCTGGGCGTGAGCCCGCCGACGTAGGTCTGGTGGGCGTCCACCCGGTTCGGGAAGCCCCAGATGAGGTAGCCGCCGCGGTCGTACTCGATGCGCTGGGCCTGGCGGACCAGCTCGCCGCGCCGGGCCGTGTCCACCTCGGCGCGGGCCCGGCGGACGATCCGGATGTACTCGGCATCGTTCCAGTGCGTCTCGTTGAACGGCGAGTCCGGAAGCGACGACGACCCGGCCTGCGGCAGGTAGTTGCGGGTGTTCCAGAAGCTCTGCGCGAACTCCCACTGCAGGTACTGGTCGGAGAAGAAGGTGGAGGTGTCCACCCGGCGCAGCCCGATGTCGATGCCGGCGGCGCGGGCCTGGGTGACGAGCACCTGGGCGGACTCGACCGAGCCCGCCTGGATCGGTGAGGTCACGAGCTCCAGGGACAGGTTCGGCTTCCCGGCGGCGGCCAGCAGGTCGCGCGCCCGCTCCAGGTCCTGCTCCCGGCGCGGGTCCAGGTAGTCGGGGTCGAAGCGGCCGTAGAGGTCGCCCGCGGCGACGCCCTGGCCGGAGAGCACCTGGGCGACCATCTCGCCGCGGCCGGTGGCCAGCCGCAGCGCCTGCCGGACCCGGACGTCGTCGAACGGCGGGGCGTCGACCCGCATGGTGAACGGCAGCCAGCTCCCGGTCTCGGCGGTGAGCAGGGAGATCGAGTCGTAGGCGCCGACCACCTCGGTGAGCGACAGCGGTACCTGGTCGATCGCGTCGACCTGCCCGGACAGCAGCGCGTTGATCCGGGCGTCCTCCTCGCTGAAGTTGATCAGCTCCAGGCGGTCGACCCAGGGCTGGTCCGGACGCCAGTACCCGTCGTGGCGGACGAAGGCGCTCTGCTGCCCGGGGGAGAAGGACTCGAACCGGAACGCACCCGTACCCACCGGACGGTCGACGGAGAAGTCGGCCGGGACGATCCCGCAGCTGTACTCGGCCAGGTACTGGTCGAACACCGGCCCGGGCTCGCTGAGCACGAACCGGACCCGGTCGTCGCCGACCACGACGACGTCGGTGAGCGTCTCCAGCTGCGCGGCGCCGGACTTGGGGTCGGCCGGGTCGGTGATCCGCCGGAAGGTCGCGACGACGTCGTCGGGGGTCACCGGGCGCCCGTCGTGGAAGGTGATGCCGGGCCGGATGGTCGCGGTCCAGCTGCGGGCGCCGGGGTCGGGGCGGACGGACGCGGCGACGGCGGGCTGCAGCGTGTAGTCGTCGTCCCAGCGCACGAGGGGCTCGTAGAGGCTGACGACGCGGGCGATGTCCGGGTTGGTGGCGGGGCTGTGCGGGTCGAGGGAGTCCGACGATCCGCCGCCGGTCACCCCCACCCGCAGGACCCCGCCGCGGCGGGGGGCTCCGGCCTCACG
>NZ_JAMXSG010000025.1:0-33511 GCF_024124365.1 Pseudonocardia sp. McavD-2-B | reverse complement strand
GGGGGCAGTGCGGGCTCCTCCCGGCCGGCCGCGGTCAGCGACACCGCGGACACGGTCCCGGCGGTGGTCAGGACCGCGACCCCCGCGGTCAGCAGGGCGTGCATTCCGGGCAGGCGCACGACGTCCCCCTCGGTCTCGGTCGTCGAAGCTCGGCCCGGACGGAGGTGGTGCGCGGCCGTCCGGGTGATGGGAGCGGGTCGACGATGGCTGTACGTCACCTGTGCGTCGTGCGACGGAGTATGCCTTACGCCCAACGGAGCAATGTCGGCGACTGACGGTGATCTTTCGCGGTGGGTGTCGTGTCCTGGCCCCGGGGTGGGTACGGGATCATGGTCGTCGGCACGGACGAACTGGAGGCGATCATCGCGACCGAGGCCGTCGAGACCGGCCCCGGGCCCCGTCGCGCCGGGCGGGCGACCGCGGCCCGCACCCGCATCGTCGGGTGGGTCCTGCTGCTCGTGCTGGCGTCGCTGGGCGTCGTCACGCTGCTGACCTGGATGCTGCTGATCGACGAGACCGACCGCCGGATCGACGACGCGCTGAACTCCGAGATCGCCGAGTTCGCCCGCGTCACCGAGACCGGCGTCAACCCGACGACCGGCCAGCCGTACTCCTCGGTCGACGAGATCCTGCGGTCGGTGATCGCCGCCAACGTCGCGCGGCCGAACGAGAAGTTCCTCGGCTACCTCGACGGGCGCTTCCGCTGGGAGTCCCGGCGGACCAGTCCGCGGGTGCTGCTGCGCGAGGACCCGGCGTTCGCCGCGCTGGTCGCGGACGTCCGCCGTCCCACCCGCGGCTCCTACCTCAGCTCGGCGGGCGAGGTGCGCTGGTCGGCACTGCCGGTCGGGCTCGCCGGCGACCCGCAGCGCGGCGTCATCGTGATCGGCTACTTCACCGAGCGCGAGCACGGCTTCGCCCACGAGGCCGCGCGGCTGATGGGGCTGGTCGGGTTCGGGACGGCGCTGCTGTCGGCGGTCGGGGCGTGGCTGGTGGCCGGGCGCATCCTGCGGCCGCTGCGCGACGTCGCCGCGACGGCCCGCACCATCACCGGGCGGGACCTGTCGCGCCGGGTGCCGCAGCGGGCCCGGGCCCGCGACGAGATCGCCGAGCTGGCCACCACGCTGAACGCGATGCTCGACCGGGTGCAGAGCGGGGTGGTGTCCCAGCGGCGGTTCGTCGACGACGCCGGGCACGAGCTGCGCACCCCGATCACCATCGTCCGGGGGCACCTCGGGGTGCTCGACCCGCACGACCCCGACGACGTCGCCGAGACCGTCGCCCTGGTCGACGACGAGCTGGAGCGCATGAACCGGCTGGTGTCGGAGATGCTCGCGCTGACCCGGGCCGAGCAGCCGTCGCTGCTGCGGACCGAGACCGTCGACGTCGGCGTGCTGACCCGGGAGCTGTTCGAGAAGCTGACCGGCCTCGCCGACCGGGACTGGCGGCTGGAGTCGGTGGCCGCGGTGCGGTGCCGGCTGGACCCGCAGCGGATCACCCAGGCCGTCGTCGCGCTGGCCGACAACGCGACCCGGTTCACCGGTGACGGCGACCGGATCGCGCTCGGCTCGGAGGCGGTCGACGGGCGGGTGCGGATCTGGGTGGCCGACTCCGGACCGGGCGTCGCACCGGAGGACCGGCACCGGGTGTTCCGGCGCTTCGCGCGCGGCGACGACGCGCCCCGCTCCGACGGCGCCGGTCTCGGGCTGTCCATCGTCGAGGCCATCGCGACGACACACGGCGGCCGCGTGCTGCTCGAGAGCACACCCGGGCACGGGGCGACCTTCACGCTGGACCTGCCGAGGAGCGAGACGTGAGCAGCCGGATCCTGGTGGCCGAGGACGAGCCGCGCATCGCGTCGTTCGTGAAGAAGGGCCTGGTCGGGGCCGGGTTCGAGGTCACGGTCGTCGCCGACGGGGCCGGTGTGCACGACCACGCCGTGACCGGTGGGTTCGACCTGCTGGTGCTCGACATCGGGTTGCCGGGGATGGACGGCTTCGAGGTCCTGCGCCGGCTGCGGGCGGCGGGCAGCGCCGTCCCGGTGATCATCCTGACCGCGCGCGACAGCGTGCACGACACCGTCGCCGGGCTGACCGGCGGCGCCGACGACTACATGGCCAAGCCGTTCCGGTTCGAGGAGCTGGTGGCCCGGATCCGGCTGCGGCTGGAGCGCGCCCGTCCCGTCCCGGACCCGGACGTGCTGACCTTCCACGGGCTCGAGCTCGACCCCCGTACCCGGCACGTGAGCGTGCACGGCCGCACCGTCGAGCTGTCGGCGCGCGAGTGCGCGCTGGCCGAGACGTTCCTGCGTCACCCGGGCCAGGTGCTGTCCCGCGACCAGCTGCTCCGGCTGGTGTGGGGGCCCGCCGAGTCGGGGGCGTCGTCCAACGTCGTGGACGTCTACGTCCGCTACCTGCGCCGCAAGCTCGGCGCCGGCTGGATCGCGACCGTGCGCGGCGCGGGCTACCGGCTCGAACCGGGCTGAGCGGACCCGACTACCCTGGTCGTCCGTGTCCCTCACCCTCGGCATCGTCGGCCTGCCCAACGTCGGCAAGTCGACCCTGTTCAACGCGCTGACCCGCAACGACGTGCTGGCCGCGAACTACCCGTTCGCGACGATCGAGCCCAACGTCGGCGTCGTCCCGCTCCCCGACGCGCGCCTGGGGACGCTGGCCGAGATCTTCTCGTCGGAGAAGATCATCCCGGCGTCGGTGTCCTTCGTCGACATCGCCGGCATCGTCAAGGGCGCGTCCGAGGGCGCGGGCCTGGGCAACAAGTTCCTCGCGAACATCCGTGAGTCCGACGCGATCTGCCAGGTCGTGCGTGTCTTCGACGACCCGGACGTGGTGCACGTCGACGGCCGCATCGACGCCGCGAGCGACATCGAGACGATCGCGACCGAGCTGGTCCTGGCGGACCTGCAGACGCTGGAGAAGGCGATCCCGCGGCTGGAGAAGGAGGCCCGCACCCAGAAGGACCGCAAGCCGGTCCTGGACGCCGCGAACGCCGCCGTCGCGATCCTCAACGAGGGCCGGACGCTGTTCCAGGCGAAGGCCGACACCGAGCTGCTGCGCGAGCTGACCCTGCTCACCACGAAGCCGTTCCTCTACGTCTTCAACGCCGACGAGGCCGTCCTCACCGACGACGCCCGGCGCACGGAGCTCACCGAGCTCGTCGCCCCCGCCCAGGCGGTGTTCCTCGACGCCAAGGTCGAGGCCGAGCTGCTGGAGCTCGACGACTCCTCGGCCGCCGAGCTGCTGGAGTCCATCGGGCAGGACGAGCCGGGCCTGGCCCAGCTCGCACGGGCCGGGTTCTCCACCCTCGGGCTGCAGACCTACCTGACCGCCGGGCCCAAGGAGTCGCGCGCCTGGACCATCCCGCAGGGCGCCACCGCGCCGCAGGCGGCCGGGGTCATCCACACCGACTTCGAGCGGGGTTTCATCAAGGCCGAGATCGTCTCGTTCGACGACCTGGTCGCCGCAGGGTCGATGAACGCCGCGAAGTCCGCGGGCAAGGTGCGGATGGAGGGGAAGGACTACGTCATGCACGACGGCGACGTGGTCGAGTTCCGCTTCAACGTCTGACCCGCGGCGGTCCCGCCCGTCGTCCCTCATCAGAAGGGGTGACGATCCGGCGTACACGCTGACCGTCGTCGCGCCACCCACGACACTGTTGGCCGGCCCCGGGGCGGGGCCGGTGTGACCGGCTGGGGGAACGACGATGGGCATGGGCCGCTTCGCCGTGGCGGCCGTCGTCGCCGCCGTGTTCGCCACCAGCGCGTGCGCCGCCGCGTCCGGCGCCGAGCGGGTCACCACCCCGGAGTCCGCGGCCGCTTCGGTGTCCGTCCCGTTCGCGCCCGCCGCCGGTGTGCTGTCCCGGGCCGAGCCGGGTGCGGCGGTGGACGGCGCGATCGTCGCGGCCCGCCGGGCGATGGACCGGGCTGCGGCCGCCGAGGCGCGGGCGGCGGAGGAGAGCCGGGCGAGGACGTCCGGTGACGACTGCGCGGCACGGGCGATGGCCGCCGGGCGGTTCGACCCGTCGTGCTCGGCATACCAGGGGTATCTCGACCCGGGCACGTCCGCGGGCCGGGCGCCGACCAGCGGCGAGACCCAGATGCAGTACCTGTGCGAGCGGGGTCTGGTGCCCCGGAGCGACTGCTGACCCGTCGCGGCGCCCGGCGCGACGTCACCGGCGGGGGCGCTCCGCTGCCGGTCCGGTTCGACGGGGCCCGCTGCCGCCCGATCTCCCGACGCGCTGTCTCATATCGCGACACCGCAGTGTGTCCTACGCCACTACCGTCGGATCCGCCGTGACGATCACCCGGGTCCGGGCTCGTGACGGTTCCGCGCCCGACCCGGTGACGCGGCCCGACCGACACGGGGGAACCCACATGGCCGAGCAGGTCCACCGGTTGATCTACCGCAGTCACAGCACGGTGCCGCGCGAGCGCCGCGACGAGGTTCTCGCCGAGATCTTCGACGTGGCCCGGTCGAAGAACAAGAAGGCCGGTGTCACCGGGGCGCTGCTGATCTCCGACAACTGGTTCGTCCAGACCCTGGAGGGCGACGAGACGGTCGTCACCGAGCTCTTCGAGAAGATCCGGGAGGACGACCGGCACACCGATGTGTCGGTCGTCGAGTCGGCGACGGTGGAGGACCGGGTGTTCTCCCGCTGGTCGATGGCCCGCATCTCCCCGATCGGGCGCTCGGACATCCCGCTGCACGACGTCGAGGGCCGCATCCGGCCCGCCGCGCCGGACCAGCCCGGGCGGGAGCAGCAGGACCTGCTCACCCGGATGCGGAACACCATCGGCGCCGACTTCGTCTGACCCCGCTCACCGCAGCGGGATGTCGACACCCCGCTCGGACTCGGGGCGCGGGCCGTGGATCCGCCGCTCCGCCTCGGTGATCGGGACGTCGTTGATGCTGGCCTCGCGCCGCCGCATGAGTCCCAGCTCGTCGAACTCCCACAGCTCGTTTCCGTAGCTGCGCCACCATCGGCCGTCGGCGTCGCGGGACTCGTACTGGAATCGGACGGCGATGCGGTTGTCGTCGAACGCCCACAGGCTCTTGCGCAGCGCGTAGTCCTGCTCGCGCTGCCACTTCGCCGTCAGCAGCTCGACGATCTCCTGCCGGCCGGTGGCGAAGGTGTCGCGGTTGCGCCACACCGAGTCCGGTGTGTACGCGCCCGCGACGCGCTCGGGGTCCCGGGTGTTCCAGGCGTCCTCGGCGGCCTGCACCTTCTGGCGCGCGGTCTCCGCGGTGAACGGCGGGTAGGGCGGACGGCCATCGGTCACGACTGTCTCCTCGGTCAGTCGAGAACGAGCGTTCTCGATCTGCTCCGGTAAGGTAGGGAACGATCGTTCTCGATGTCAAGGAGGTCATCGGTGCCCGCGGCCATCACCGAGGAGCAGGCCCGTCTCGACCGGGACGCCCTGCTGGACGCAGCGGAGCTGCTGTTCTACGAGCGCGGCATCCGGGCCGTCGGGATGGACCAGGTCAGGTCGGCGTCGGGGCTCCCGCTCACGCGGATCTACCGGGACTTCCCGTCCAAGGAGGACCTCGTCGTCGCGGTGCTCCGTCGGCGCGACGAGCGCTGGCGAGGCGACCTGGCGGCGTACGTGACCCGGGTCGGGGACCCGCGGCAGCGGCTGCTCGCCGTCTTCGACTGGCTGGGGGAGTGGTTCACCCGGCCCGGGTTCCGCGGCTGCGCGTGGATCAACGCCTACGGCGAGCTCGGCAGCACCTCGGAGCCGGTGCTGCGCGAGGTGCGCAGCCACAAGGAGCTGTTCCACCGGCAGCTCGGGGAGTGGGCGTCGGCGGCCGGCGTGGATCCCGTCGAGCCGGTCTGCCTGCTCACGGAGGGGGCGATGGTGACCGCGGCGATCGGCGGGAGCCCGGATCCGGCGCGGCAGGCGCGGGCGGCGGTGGCGGTGCTGCTGCCCTGACCGGCGGTCACTGCGACCAGGCCGCCGTCATCACCGTGGACAGCGGCTCCAGCTCCGCGACCAGCTCGTCGAGCTCCGCGTCGGACAGGGCCGCGTACGGCGGCGCGGCGAGCTCGTCGGTCAGCGCCTCCACGCGCGCCGTGACCTCCCGGCCCGCGTCGGTGAGCCACCCGTCGTCGTCGACCAGGCCGCGTCGCCGCAGACCGGACATGACATCGGCCAGCCGGGCCGCCGGCAGGTGGTGCACGCGCCCGAACGTCTCCGGCGGGTGGACGCCCATGGCCAGCGCGGACAACAGGTGGGCCTCGGTGCCACCGATCCGCTCGGTGAGCAGGGCGGTGACGTGCCCGTCGCCGCGGTGCTCGCGCAGCGTCGTCGCGGACTGCCACAGCCGGGTCAGCGGGTCGCCGGGGACCTCCAGGGTGCGCATCCCCGCGTACATCACCCGGCCCTCGGTGGGGGCGCTCGTCGCGGCGGTGGTGAGCAGGTCGGCGGCCCGGGCCACGCCGGGCGAACCGGACAGCTCGGCGCCGAGGATCCGGCGCAGCGCCGCGACGCTGCCCCGTCGCCACGCGGCGAAGGACTCCTCCGGCGGGACCGTCGCCCAGGCGCTCGGGATGTGCCGGGCGGCCTCGCCGTCGGCGAAGCTGTAGAACGCCGCGTGTACGACCTCGGCCGGGACCCGGCCGAGCGGCGCGGCCCGGCTCGCGAAGTAGCCGTCCCAGTAGGTGCGGTGGCCGAGCGCGGCCAGCTCCTCGTTCGGCTCGTCGGCGAGGTAGGTGGCCAGGCAGATCGGCTCGGTCAGCCCGAACATGCGGCGTGCGGTGTGTGCGGAGGGCATGACCGGTACGACCGGGAGGGCGTCCGGAAGTGATCGGTCACCCGGGCCGGGTGGTGGACGCCGGCCGGCCGGCCTCACCTCCCGCGACGGGCTGATCACGCACCCGAGGATCCGCCCGGTGCGGTGACGGCAAGGGTCCAGCCGTCGACATCGCAGCGGCCGCCGGAGCCCTCGCCCGCGGCGACGACGGTCCCGTCGGCCCGCAGCCCGATCGTGTGCGCCGACCCGGCGGCGACGGCCACCACGTCCCGCCAGGTCCCGACGGCGCACTGTCCGAGGTCGTCGTCCCCGGCGGCGACGGCCGTCCCGTCCGCGCGCAGCCCCACCGTGTGACCGCTGCCCGCGGACACCGCGACGACGTCGTGCCATCCCGCGACGTCGCCGCCGCCCCGCCCGGTGGTCACGACCGTGCCGTCGGCCCGCAGCCCCACGGTGTGCAGGTATCCGGCGGACACCGCGACCAGGTCGCGCCATCCGCCGACCGCGCACTGGCCGTACCGGTCGTTGCCGGTGGCGACCGCGGTGCCGTCGTCGCACAGCCCGACGGAGTGCCAGTCGCCGCAGCTCAGAGCCCGGACCCCGCGCCACCCGTCGACCGCGCACGCGCCCTCGGCGGCGCGCCCCGCGGCGAGCACGGTGCCGTCGGCGCGCAGCCCCAGCGTGCGGCGCCACCCCGCGGCGACCGCGACGACCCCGTGCCAGCCCTCGACGGCGCACTCGCCGTCGCCGTCGCGACCGGTGGCCAGGACCGTGCCGTCGGCGTGCAGCCCGACGGTGTGCGCGCGGCCGGTGTTGCGGGCGGTGTGGACGTTCCCCACCGCGACGGCGACGACGCCGGTCCAGCCGTCGACGGCGCATTCACCGGCGCGGCCGTCCCCGACCGCGACGACGGTCCCGTCCGCCCGTAGCCCGGCCGAGTGCCGCCGGCCGGCGGCGAGGACGCCCATGTCGCCATGATCCACGGCCGGTTCAGTCCAGCCGGCCGTGCACGGCGTCGTCGTCGACGGTCACGTCCGCCCCCAGCCCGCGCAGCACCGCGACCGCCGCGGCGTTGGCCGGGCTCGTCTCCGCGACGACCGGGCCGTCGGCGCGTGCCACGAGCATCCGGAGCACCGCCCCGCCGACCCCGCGACCCCGCCACGGCCGGGCCAGCCAGATCCCGGCCTCCTCGCCGCCCTCGACCGGTTCCAGCCGCGCCGCCCCGGCCACCTCCCCGTCGACGACGACGGCCCAGGTCCGCTCCACCGGCACCTGCGCCGCGACCGACCGCTCCCGGTGGAACGCGACGAACGCCGCGCGCCGCGGCGTCGTCCAGCCGGGTGGGCCGGGCACCGGCGGCATCACCTCGAGCGGGTCCGCCCCGGCGGCCGCCGTGTCGCACAACGCCGCCAGCAGGGGCTCGTCGAGGCGTCGCAGTCCGATGTGCACCCGCCCAGGATCGCGGTCATCCGTCCGGTGCGTCACCGGGTTTGCGGCCCGCGGACACCGTCGTGGCCCGCGCTGCGGCAGGTCGACCCGGCGGAGGAGTGATCTGCATCGACAGCGTTACTCCGGACGGACCACGTCGTTGACCATCGTGAGCGACCGCGCCGGCGTGCGACAGTCTGGTGCGAAAGGCTGTCCAGTCCCGTGTGGTGCCGCCGTTCGGCGATCGATACACACCCGACGGCCGCACCCCGCGCGACGAACGGTCGATTCCCGTCGCGCCGGACGGCCCATTCCCGCAGGTGGCGGCGGGTGTCGGAGAACTACCGGGCGGGTCCGGTGGTGACTCCGGGAGCTAGAGACGCCCGTTCCGTCCCGTCGTTGCGCTGCTGTGATCCACCCCACTTCTCGGCGCCTTTCTGTAACGATCGGCGAGCTGTAGATCTTCTACGGAGAGTAGCTAAACGACACCTGACGGATAGCACTGTGTGTAGTTGATCAGCGGCGAACGGTCGGTTCGGGCGCACCGAAACGGGCATAACGCCGCCCGAACGAGGGGGTGCTCTCGCTTCGGTGATGGGCGTCCGTACGTTCTGCGGCACCGGCCAGTGACGGAGTGTCAGTACGACGGCCGGATCACATCGCCACAGAAGGAGTGCCATGAACGCCCCCGAGACGACCCCCGCCCGTCGTAACGCCCGGCGGATCGCCACCGCCGGTGTCCTGTCCGTCCCGCTGGTCCTGGGCTCGGCCGGAATGGCCTTCGCCGGTGACTACGGCGACGGCGGCAAGCACCACGACAAGGGCGGCGACTGCGCGCCGTCGTCCGCCTCGCAGAAGGGTGGACTGCTCGGCCTCGACGCGGCCGTCGACCCGCAGCTGAACATCGGCGGCATCCTGAACCAGGGTGCGGTCTCCCAGGACACCACCACGCTCGACCGGTCCAACTCCGGCATCGTGCAGAGCGGCTGCGGCGCGGGCGACGCCGTGCAGGTCGACGACCTGGTCGGGCTGGGCCTGGACGTCAGCCCGTCGGCCAACGTCGGCGGCATCCTGAACTCCGGCCCGGTGCAGCAGTCGACCACCACCGTCGACGACTCCAACAGCGGGATCCTGCAGTCCGGCGGCAAGCACGGCGGTGGCGGGCACGCCTCGCAGCGTGGCGGCCTGGTCGACGTCGCGGCCACCGTCAACCCGTCGATCAACATCGGCGGCCTGCTGTCCAGCGGCCCGGTGTCGCAGTCCACCACCACGGTCGACCAGGGCAACTCCGGCATCGTCCAGGGCTGAGCTCCGCGGGACACCCGCGAGGCGCGTACCGCCCGGGCCGCTTGACCCGGCCCGGGCGGTACGGCCGACCGGTCCCTCCGAGCGGAGCTCAGAAGTCCCGGCGGACCAGCATCCGCCACGCCCACCCGGCCGCGACGTCGGGTGGGGGCAGCGGGTCCCGTTCCAGCCAGCTGGCCGCGACCCCGAGCAGCGTCCAGGTCAGGCCGGCGGCGAACACGTCCAGCGGCATGCCGAACGCGTCCTCGGAGACACCCAGCCGCACCGTCGTGTCGGCGACGACCGACTGCATCCGGCGGCGCATCCCGGCCGCTGCGTCCGGCGCCGCGGCACCGCCGAGCGCCTGCCGGTACAGCGGGGCGTGCTCGGCCAGATGGATGAACCAGCGCAGCAGCGCCGCGGGCGGCTCGGGCCCGATGTCGTCCATCGACAGGTCCGACAGGTCCGCTCCGGCGTCCGCCGCCCGGTTGGCGAGCGCGTCGGCCAGCAGCATCTCCTTGTCGGTGTAGTGCTGGTAGAAGCTGCTGCGGTTCACCGACGCGTGCTCCGCGACGTCGGCGATCGTGATCGACTCGAGGGCGCGCTCCCTGGCCAGCGCGAGCAGCGCGTCCTGGAGACGCCGTCGTGTGCGCACCGCCCGGGGATCCACGCTCACCATTCTGCCGAACGGGTGACACCCGGTTGCGAGGGCCCACCGCGTCGCCGTGCGGTCAGGACGTCCGGTTGCACGGCGGCCCCCACATGCCGGCCCGCCGGTCCTGCGCGATGCGCTGCCCGGCCTCGAAGCCCGGCCGGTAGCGGCCCTGCCCCGGGTCCACCCAGCCCGCGACGAGCGCAGCGTCGGTGTAGGACTGCTGTGTCCCGATCACGAGGTACGCGGGCCACGTCGGGGCGTCCGCCGCCGGAGCGGGCAGCGTCGGGTCCGGCACCAGCGTGACCTCCTGACCGTCGAGGAAATCCTGGGCGAACCGCTGCGCGTCGGCCCGCGCGCACGGCGGCGTCGACGCGGTGTCCACGCCGATCACCGACACCGTCACCGGACGGCCCCCGACGTCCACCACGACCGTCGCCGGGTCCACGACCCGCTGCACCCGCCCGTACAACGTCGGCGGGCCGGTGAGCGGGCCGAGCGCGGCCGTCCCCGGCTCGCCGGCCAGGGCCGGGTTGTCGGACATCCGGCCGATCGTCAGCCCCCCGACGATGCCGAGGGCGACCAGTACCAGCACGGCCAGCATCGCGATCATGCGGCGTGGGCCGGTGGACCAGGCGGACAGGAGCGTCCGGGCGCGGTGGCGCGGTTCGGGCAGCATGACTGGAGTTCGTACCGAATCGGGCGTCCGGTTGCCTGCCGGGCGGGATCAGGGACATCCGGCCGCGGTCCAGGCCGCGGAACAGCCGGTGCCCGCGGAGGCGGGCCCGGCGACCCCGGTCCCGGACAGGGCGAGCGCGAGGACGGCGCCGGCCAGCAGCAGACGGGGTCCGGTGGGACGGGTGCGGCGGCGCGGCGCGGTCATGCCGGTCGTCTCGCCGGACAGCGGGCCGATGTTGCGCCGTCCGGACCAACCTCATCAGGATTGTCGATCGCCGGACACGCGGCGGGACCGCTCCGGGACGCTGCTAGGTTCGGCGCCTCCGTCCGTCCGGGAGGCCATGCGTGATCACCGTCCGGGAGCTGGGGCCCGACGACTGGGAGACCTGGCGCGACATGCGCCTCGCCGCACTGGCCGAGGCGCCCGACGCGTTCCACAGCCGGCTCACCGACTGGCTCGGCGCGGGGGAGCGGGAGTGGCGTGACCGGCTGGCCGCGCCCGGCCGGTACCTGGTGGTCGAGGTCGGCGGCCGCCCCGCCGGTCAGGTCGTGGCCGTCCCGCCGGACGGCGACGGCGTCGCCGACCTCATCGCCCTGTGGGTCGCCCCGCACGCACGCGGGGACGGCGCCGCGACCGCACTCGTCGACGCGGTCCTCGACCGCGCCGCCGGGTGGGGCGCGCGGACGCTGGCACTGCACGTGGTGATCGGCAACGACCGCGCCGCGGCGTTCTACCGGCGGCTCGGGTTCGTCGACCGCGGCGTCGTCGAGCGGCCCGACGGCATCAGCGAGACGCGGATGGACCGGCCCGTCGGCCGTCCGGCCCCGCGGTGCTGACCGTCCGGCCCGCCACACCCTCGGACGACCCCGGGCTGACCCGGATCGACGCCCTGACCTGGACCGCGGAGGTCAGCCCGGCCCCGCCGCGGCCCGAGCCGTTCCTCGACCGGACAGCGGTCGGGGACGTTCTCGTCGCCGACGACGACGGCGCCGTGGCCGGGTATGTGATCGTCGGGGCCGCTCCGCCCGCGGTCCCGGCGCACGACCACGTCCGCTGCATCGGAGGTCTGGCGGTGCACCCCGGGCACACCGGCCGCGGCGTCGGCCGCGCGCTGGTCGACGCCGCGGTGGCCCGCGCCCGCGAGAGCGGCGGCCGCAAGGTCACGCTGCGGGTCCTCGGCCCGAACACCCGGGCCCGGGAGCTGTACCGCCGCTGCGGCTTCGTCGAGGAGGGCGTGCTGCGCGCCGAGTTCGTGATCGACGGGGTCGCCGTCGACGACGTCCTGATGGCCAGGCACATCGCTCCGCCGGTCGGCTGACCTGCGGCGGCGCGGAACTGTCGGGGGTCGGTCGTAGCGTCGGAGCCATGACCAGCGCCCTGCCGTCGCCCCCGGCCTCGCCACCCGTCCCGGCCCGGGTGGCGGCCGCGCTGCGCGCCTCCTGGAGCCGCGACACCTGTGACGTCGCGGACGTCACCGACTGGACCCCGGACCGTCCGTCGCGGGGCCAGTGCGGGGCGACGGCACTGGTCCTGCACGACCTGTTCGGCGGTGACCTGCTGCTGGCCGAGGTGTGGCAGGCCGACGGCCGCCTGCAGGGCTACCACTGGTGGAACCGGCTGCCCGGCGGCGCCGAGGTGGACCTCACCCGGGACCAGTTCGCCACGGGGGAGACGGTCCACCCGCCCCGGGTGGTCGTGCGCCCGGAGGGCCCGCCGCGGCGCTGCCGCGCGCAGTACGAGCTGCTGCGCCGGCGGGTCCTCGATCGGCTGGACGGCCCGGGGTGAGCGGCCCGGGGCTCAGCGGCGGCCGCGGCGCACGGCGTCGGCGAGCGTGCCCAGGAGCTCGTCGGTGGTGCCCCAGGACATGCAGGCGTCGGTCACCGAGCGGCCGCGGACCATGTCCGGGCCCAGCTCCTGGCGTCCCGCCTCCAGGAAGCTCTCCATCATCAGCCCGGTGACGGCCCGCTCGCCGGTCGCGATCCGCTCGGCCAGCTCCGCGACGACGCCGGCCTGCCGCACGTGGTCCTTGCCGCTGTTGCCGTGGCTGGCGTCGACGACGACACGCTCCGGCAGGCCCGCCGCACGCAGCCCGTCGGCGGTCGCGGCGACGTCGGCGGCCGAGTAGTTGGGGGTGGCCCCGCCGCGCAGGATGACGTGGGTGTCCGGGTTGCCGGTGGTGGTGACCAGGCCGGCGAGCCCGTCGGCGTTCACCCCCATGAACACGTGCGACGCCGCGGCCGCGCGCATCCCGTCGATCGCGGCGCGGATGTCGCCGTCGGTGGCGTTCTTGATCCCGACCGGCATCGACAGGCCGCTGACCAGCTGGCGGTGCACCTGGCTCTCCGCGGTGCGGGCGCCGATCGAGCCCCAGGTGACCACGTCGGCGATGTACTGCGGGGTGATCGGGTCGAGGAACTCGCAGCCGACCGGCAGCCCGAGCGCGGAGATGTCGAGCAGCAGCGTGCGCGCGGTGCGCAGTCCGCGGTTCACGTCGAAGGTGCCGTCCAGGCCCGGGTCGTTGATCAGGCCCTTCCAGCCGACGGTCGTGCGCGGCTTCTCGAAGTAGGTACGCATGACCACGCACAGCTCACCGGACAGCTCCTCGGCCCGGGCGGCGAGGCGGTGGGCGTAGTCCAGGGCGGCGTCCGGGTCGTGCACCGAGCACGGCCCGACGACGACGAGCAGGCGGTCGTCGTCGCCGTCGAGGATGTCGGTGACCGCGGCGCGGCCGCGGGTGACGGTCTCGGCGACCCGGGGGTCGCAGGGCAGGTCGTGGCGCAGCAGTGCGGGCGAGATCAGCGGGCTGATCCGCTCGATGCGGCGGTCGTCGGTCGGGGCGACCTGCAGGGGGGTGGTGCTCGCACTCATCGGAGACGGTGGTCCTTACCCGGCGGACCGCCCCGGATCACCTCGACCGAGCCGGTCTGGAATGCCGGCTCGAGGGGATGGAGGTCAGCGCGCTACGGCACCTGCCAGCCCATCCCGGGCCGGCCGGCGAAACCAGTAGTACGCGTTCAGCACGCACCGACCGTACCCCACGCCGGCGGCAGGCGTGGTACCACCGGCACATGCGGATCGCCCTCGCCCAGATCGTGTCCACCCCGGATCCCGAGGAGAACCTCGCCGAGGTGGAGCGCCGCACCCACGCGGCCGCCGACGCCGGCGCGCAGCTCGTGCTGTTCCCCGAGGCCACCATGTGCTGCTTCGGGGTCGCGCTCGGCCCGGTCGCGCAGCCGCTGGACGGACCGTGGGCGACGCGGGTCCGCGAGGTCGCCGCGGCGGCCGGGACCACCGTCGTCGCGGGGATGTTCACCCCGTCCGGGGACGGCCGGGTCCGCAACACTCTGCTCGCCACCGGCGGCGGTGTTAACACCCACTACGACAAGATCCACATGTTCGACGCGTTCGGCTTCGCCGAGTCCGACACCGTCGAGCCCGGCACCGAGCCGGTCGTGGTCGGGGTGGGCGGTGACGAGCCGGTCACGGTCGGCCTGTCCACCTGCTACGACGTGCGCTTCCCCGGTCTGTACCAGCGCCTCGCCGACGACGGCGCCACCGTGCTGCTGGTACCCGCCTCCTGGGGCGCGGGCCCGGGCAAGCGCGAGCAGTGGGAGCTGCTGGTGCGGGCCCGTGCGCTCGACACCGGCTCGTTCGTCGTCGCGTGCGACCAGGCCGACCCGACGACGGCCGGCCGCGAGCACGGCAAGGCGCCGACCGGGATCGGGTACAGCCTGGTCGCCGGCCCGCGCGGCGAGGTCGTCGACGCACTCGGCGCCGAGCCCGGGCTGCTCGTGGTCGACGTGGACCCGGCGGCGGCCACGACCGTGCGCGAGCAGATCCCGGTGCTGGCCAACCGGCGGTTCTGAGCGGCGTCCGGCCGCCCGGAGCGGCGGCCGCCCGGGGCGGCTCAGCCGCCCGCGGTGCTGAGCCGGTCGGAGATCTGCGCGGCGAGGTCGACGTCCTTCGCGGTCAGTCCGCCCTCGGAGTGCGTGGACAGCCGGAACGTCAGCGTGGCGTAGCGGATGTCGATGTCCGGGTGGTGGTCGGCGGCCTCGGCGTCCTCGGCGACCCGGTCCACCACCGCGATCGCGGCCTCGAAGTCGGGCAGGGTGGCGGTGCGGACGATGGAGTCGCCGTCGCGGTCCCAACCGGGCAGCTTCTGCAGGGCGTCGGCGATCTCGGCGTCGGTGAGCGTCGGGGTGGGCATCGCCCCATCGTGGCGCAGACGGCGTACCCCGTCGCGGTGGAGGCTGTCCGAATCCTCCCGGTGGAGCAGCCCGCTCCGGTGGAGCGGCGACCGGCCGGGAGCGCTCATCCGTCGCGGCGGGTCAGGGCGAAGACCACGGCACCCGCCCCGGCGACGGCGAAGCCGGCCGCCCGCGCCGTGGTCGCCCACAGGGCCGACGGGTCGGCGGGCACCGCGAGGACCCCGGCCAGGACCTCGTGCCAGTGCCCGGACGGCAGGACCGGCGCGATCGGCTCCCACAGCACGGTCGCCAGCGGCGCGACGGTCAGCGCGGCCAGACCGGTCGCGACCACCCCGGCGGGTCGCCGGACCAGCGCCGACATCGCCAGCAGCAGCATCCCGAGCCCGCACAGCTGCAGCGCGGCCCAGCCGGTGAGCACCAGGGCCCGGGCCACGGTGGCGCCCGCCCCGAACGGGCCGGCACCCAGGGCGAGGCCGCCGCAGACCAGGGCGGAGACGACCGTCGTCGCCGCGGCGAGCAGCGAGGTCACCGCGACCGCGGCGGCCTTGAGCCCGAGCAGCCGTCCCGGGCCGACGGGGGACAACCGCAACGCGTCGAGGGTGCCGCGGGCACGCTCCGCGGCGAACGCGTCGGCCGCCACGAGCACCACGGGCATCCCGAGCGCGAACGCCGCGGGTTCGGACAGCGCGACCGTCAGGGTCCCGAGTGCGAAGGACAGGCGGCCGGCGTCGGTGGCGAGCGCGATCGTCGCCAGCAGCGGCACCAGTGCGACCGCCGCGAGGACGACCGCGGTGCGCGGACGCAGCAGCGCCAGCTCCAGCTCCGAGCGGAGCAGCCGGCCGAAGGGCGCCGAGGTGGGGCGGCGTGCCGTCGGGCCGGAGCGCGGGCGGGTGGAGCTCGCGGACCGCACCCGCGCCGGTGCCTCCGAGGGAGACGGCCCGGTCCGGGGGAGGGGGGCGGCGGCCCAGTCGTCGTCGGGCCGGGGAGCCGCGGTGCCCCGGGTGTGCTCGGGACGCACGCCCGCGCTCACCGTCCCGCTCCGTACCCGGCACCCGCCGGGGCCGGTTCCCCGGTGAGCCGGGCGAAGAACTCCTCCAGCCGGGCGGCGGGCCGGGTCACCCCGTGCACGGCGACACCCGCGTGCACCAGCGTCGCGACGACGTCCGGCGCGGCGGGCCCGGCCGGCACGAACACCCGGTCCCGGGCTCCCGGCTCGGCGTCGATGCCCCGGGCCAGCAGGGCCGCGACGGCGCGCTCGCCGTCCGGCGTCGTCACCACCAGCGCCGACGGGCCGGAGTCGACGAGCTCGTCGAGCGGGCCGGCGCACAGCAGGCGCCCGGCCCGGAGCACCGCGACGTGGCTGCAGGTCGCCTCGATCTCCCCGAGCAGGTGCGAGCTGACGATCACCGTCGCGCCCGCGGCGTTCATCTCAGCGATCAGCCTGCGCACCTCGCGGGTGCCCGCCGGGTCCAGCCCGTCGGTCGGCTCGTCGAGCACGACCAGACGTCGCCGGGTCAGCAGCGGCACGGCCAGACCGAGGCGCCGCCGCATCCCCGAGGAGTACTCACCGGCACGGCGGTCGGCCGCCTCGGCGAGCCCGACCCGGCGCAGCACGGCGTCGACGGCGGCCGGGATCCGTGCCGAGGCCAGCAGCGGTTCGGCGGCCGCGGCCCGCAGGAGGTTCTGCCGGCCGGTGCGGTGCGGGTGCAATGCGGGCGCGTCGACCAGGGCTCCGACGTGCGGCAGCACCTCCGACGCGCGGTACGGCAGCCGCCGTCCGAGCAGCTCGACCTCGCCGTCGGTGGGGGCGAGCAGCCCGAGCAGCATCCGCATGAGCGTCGTCTTGCCCGCGCCGTTGGGGCCGAGCAGCCCGAGGACCGCGCCCATCGGCACGTCGAGGTCCACCCCGTCGACCGCGCGCACCGCGCCGAAACCGCGGGACAGGCCGATCGCGCGCACGGCCGGTGGGCGGGGCGCGGCGGTCGGCTCGGGGGAGTCGGCGGGGGCGGACGTCCGGTACACGGGATCCAGCGTGACCGTGCAGCGCCGCGAGCGGGCCGTTTCGGCGAGATCGGTCGGCCCGGCCGGGTGCGGGTACGGCTGCGAGGATCAGCGGTGTGCCGGTGCTGAGCCTGGACCATCATGTGGACGGACCGCCCCGACTCGTCGCGGGGGTGCTGCGTGAATCCGCCCCCTCGGCCCGCGCGGTCGCGCGGGTGGGCGCCCGGTTCACCGCACCGTCGGCGCTGCTCGTGGCCGGGGACGAGATCCGGGTCGCGCTGCCCGGCGGGTTCCCGGCCTGCCGGACCCGGATCACCCGCGCCGGGGCCGACGGGTTGTGGTCGGAGCTGGCGGCGGGTCCGGCGGCGGTGCTGCGGCACTCGACCCGGGTCACGCCCGCGGACGGCGGCGGCAGTCATGTCCACGACGAGCTCACCTGGGAGCCGCCCCTCGGTGCGCTCGGCCGCCTCTCCGACCCGGTGCTGCGCCACTACGGGGCGCGGCTGCTCCGGGCCCGCCGTGACGTGCTCGCCGAGCGGGTCGCGGAGCTGGGCCGGGCCGGGGTGGTCGTGGGAGCGGCGATCGTCCGCGACGGCAGGCTGCTCGTCGCCCAGCGCTCCTACCCGGCCGAGCTGGCGGGACGCTGGGAGCTGCCCGGCGGCGGCGTCGAGGACGGCGAGAGCGAGCAGCAGGCGCTGGTCCGGGAGTGCGCCGAGGAGCTGGGCGCCCGGGTGGTGGTCGGGGAGCGGCTGGGCACCGACCTGCCGATCGGGCGACGCGTGCTGCGGATCCACACCGCCCGGGCGGCGGCCGGCTCCCCGGAGCCGGAGGCCCGCGAGCACCGGGCGCTGCGCTGGGTGGGGCCGCACGAGGTGGCGGCCCTGGGCTGGCTCGACGCCGACCGGGCCGTCGTCGCCGAGCTGGTGGATCTGCTGCGGACCTGACGCGCGGTCCCCGGTGCCGGAACGACGATCACCGCCGGGTCGGCGGAACCGATCCGGGCCGGGCGTCGTCCAAGCCGCATGAACCGGAACACCACCGCCTCCGTCCCGTCCGTCCTCCCGGCCGCCGCGCACGGGGCGGCCCGCCGCCGCACGTCGCGCGGCACCGACCCGCTCGCCCGGCTCGTCGCCGCGCAGGACGGCCTGGTCACCCGGGCTCAGGCGCTGGCCCACGGCCTGTCCACCGACCAGGTCGACCGCAGGCTCGCCGCACGGCGCTGGATCCCCGTGCACCCCCGCGTGTACCGGCACACCGCCCACCCGCCGAGCGAGCGGTCCCGGGTCCGCGCCGCCGCACTCTGGGCGGGGGAGGACGCCGTGCTGACCGGGGCCGCCGCGGCCTGGTGGTGGGGGCTGCTCCCGTCCGCACCCGCGGTCGTCACGGTCACCGTGCCGCGCCGGCGGGCTCCGCGGTCGCGGGCGGGGGTCCTCGTCCGGCGCCGGGACCTGGACCCGCGCGACGTCGTCACCCACGACGGTGCGGTCGTCGCCCGGCCCGCGGCGGCGGTGCTGGAGGCCGCGGCCGACCCGTCGGTACCCGGGGAGGCGCTGCTCGACCACGTGCTCACCACGGGCTCCGTCGGCGCGGCCGAACTGGTCGAGGCACACGCCCGCAGCCTCGGTGCGCACGGGTCGGCCCCGGTCGGCCGGATGCTGGCCGGGGCGTCGCGCCGGGTCGCCGTCCGGGCCCGGCACGGGCTGCGGGCGCTGCTCGCCCGGAGGGGGGTGCGGGCCTGGCGCACCGACGTCACCGTGGCCGGGGTGCTGCTCGACCTCGCGTTCCCCGCGGCCCGGCTGGCGGTCGAGGTGCACGACCCGGTCGACTCCGGGACCGGCGCCGACGGCTGCGGCCCCGCGTGGCGGCGGGCGGTGCTGCGTCGGCACGGATGGCGGACGCTCGTCGTCGAACCGGCGGAGCTCCGGTGCCCCGACGAGCTCCTGGACCGCCTCCGCGAAGCCGTGACCGGGCACCCGGCGGGGCCCGGCGGTACCGCGGGGCGGGCCGCGGGGTGAACGATCGGCGAACGCCACCACACACGGTGTCACCGGACCACTCGGACGACTGTGATTCCGGCCATGCCGGCACCGCGCACCGGACGCGTCGTCGCAGCGCACGGGGTGATCATGAAGGCCGGTCCGGGGTCCGGGCGCACGACGACCCGGACCTGCCGGACGACGTCGACCGGCCTGCCGCCGCCCTACCGGACAGGCGGTGCGCACGCAACCCGAAGCGCGACGTCGTCGCAGGTCAGCGGGTCATACGTCCGTTCAGTAGATGCGCGCGATCTTGATCGCGCGGGTGAGTGCCTTGCCGCTCAGATCGTCCGCACCCGCCTTGCGCAGCCGCAGTGCGACGACCGGACAGCTCTTGCACCGCTTCGGCTTGGACCGGCAGCACTTCTTCTTGACCTTGCCCATGATGAGGTCAGGCTAACCTGCGCCCGGGGCAGGGTGAAGGGCTTGCAGCGGATACCGTTGAGGTGTGACCATCCCTCGTTCCGCCTCGGCCCTCGACGCTCGTTCCTCGCTCGAGAGCGACGCCGTGCCCGATCGGGCCGGCCGACCCGAGCTGCGCAACGTCGCGATCGTCGCGCACGTCGACCACGGCAAGACCACGCTCGTCGACGCGATGCTCCGCCAGTCCGGTGCCTTCGCCGAGCGCGCCGAGCTCGTCGACCGGGTCATGGACTCCAACGACCTGGAGCGCGAGAAGGGCATCACCATTCTCGCCAAGCACACGGCGGTGAACTGGCACGGCACGACGATCAACGTCGTCGACACCCCCGGCCACGCCGACTTCGGCGGTGAGGTCGAGCGCGGCCTGTCCATGGTCGACGGCGTGGTGCTGCTGGTCGACGCCTCCGAGGGCCCGCTGCCGCAGACCCGCTTCGTGCTCCGCAAGACCCTGACCGCCGGCCTGCCCGTCATGCTCGTGGTCAACAAGACCGACCGCGGCGACGCCCGGATCGCCGAGGTCGTCGACGAGTCCCTCGAGCTGCTGCTGGAGCTGGCCGACGAGCTGGAGCTCGACGAGTCGGTCACCGCCCACCTGCTCGACCTCCCGGTCGTCTACGCGTCCGGCCGCGCCGGCAAGGCCTCGCGGATCCGTCCGGCCGACGGTGAGCTCCCGGACTCCGACGACCTCGAGCCGCTCATCGAGACCCTGCTCGACGTCGTCCCGCCGCCCGCCGACGACGTCGACGCCCCGCTGCAGGCGCACGTCACGAACCTCGACGCGTCCAGCTTCCTGGGCCGTATCGCGCTGTGCCGGGTTCGTGCCGGCGTGCTGCGCCGCGGCCAGCAGGTCGCCTGGTGCCGCGAGGACGGGACCACGCCGCGGGTGAAGATCACCGAGCTGCTGCGTACCGAGGCGCTGACCCGCGTCCCCGCCGACGAGGCGCGCGCTGGTGACCTGGTCGCCGTCGCGGGCATCGCCGAGGTCACCATCGGCGACACCCTCGCCGACCCGGAGTCCCCGGTCGCGCTGCCGCGCATCCACGTCGACGAGCCCGCCATCTCGATGACGATCGGCACCAACACCTCGCCGCTGGCCGGCCGCGACCCGCACCCGGGCAAGAAGCTGACCGCCCGCCTGGTGAAGGGCCGGCTCGACGCCGAGCTGGTCGGCAACGTGTCCATCCGCGTCCTGCCGACCGAGCGCCCCGACGCCTGGGAGGTCCAGGGCCGCGGCGAGCTCGCACTGGCGATCCTGGTCGAGACCATGCGCCGCGAGGGCTTCGAGCTGACCGTCGGCCGCCCGCAGGTGGTCACCAGGACCGTCGACGGCACGCTGCACGAGCCGTTCGAGCAGCTGTCGGTGGACGTGCCCGAGGACAGCCTCGGTGCCGTCACCCAGCTGCTCGCCGCCCGCAAGGGCGAGATGGGCGACATGGTGCACGGCGAGGGCCGGGTCCGGATGGAGTTCCGCGTCCCGTCCCGCGGCCTGATCGGCTTCCGCACCGAGTTCCTGACGATCACCCGCGGCGCGGGCATCGCCAGCCACGTCTTCGACGGCTACGGCCCCTGGGTCGGCGAGATCCGGACCCGGAACAAGGGCTCGCTGATCTCGGACCGTTCCGGGCCGGTCACCCCGTACGCGATCGACCAGCTCGCCGACCGCGGCACGCTGTTCGTCGGGCCGACCACGCTGGTCTACGGCGGGATGGTCGTCGGGGAGTACACCCGCAACGAGGACCTCGAGGTCAACATCACCCGCGAGAAGAAGCTGACCAACATCCGCTCGTCGACCTCCGACGTGCTGGTCAAGCTGATCCCGCCGACGATCCTGAGCCTCGAGCAGTCGCTGGAGTTCTGCGCGACCGACGAGTGTGTCGAGATCACCCCGGAGAACGTCCGGATCCGCAAGATCGAGCTGGACCCGAACCTGCGGGCCCGCGCCCGGTCCCGCGCGAAGGCCGCGGCCAACGCCACGAAGTGACCCGTACGGCCCGTGCGCTGCGGTGGTGCGCATCGGTGAGCAGAGCACGGCCTCACCGACATCCGGCCCCGCTGCGTATCGGTGAGCAGAGCGGAGGCGCCCGCCGGACCCCGTCCGGCGGGCGTGCCCGCCCCGGTGGGGATACTGCGGACGTGAGAGCACGTCGACGCTTCCGGGCGCTCCCGGCGCTCCTGCTGGTCGCCCTGCTGGCGCTGACGGGCTGCGCGGCGGACCCGCAGCCGGCGCCCCCGCCGGAGACGAACCGCCCGACCGAGCCGGTCACCGCCCCCACCCGGGTGGTGGTCGGCGTCGACGACCTCGGGCCCGGGTTCAACCCGCACCTGCGGTCGGACCAGTCGGCGGTCACCACGGCGATCGCGTCGATGACGCTGCCGTCGGTGTTCCGGCCCGACGACCGCGGTGTGCCGCAGCTCGACACGACCGTCGCCACGTCCGCGACGGTCACCTCGCAGAGCCCGTTCACCGTCAGCTACGAGCTCAACCGCGACGCCGGGTGGTCCACCGGCGCCCCGATCGCCGCCGAGGACTTCGTCTACCTCTGGCAGCAGATGCGCAGCCGGCCCAACACGATCGGTGCCGCGGGCTACCGCGAGATCACCGACGTGCGCTCGCGTGCCGCGGGCAAGGCCGTCGACGTCGTGTTCCGCGAGCCCTACCCGCACTGGCGGGAGCTGTTCGGCAACCTGCTGCCCGCGCACCTGCTCAAGGACGCGCCGGGCGGCTGGACCGCCCCGTTCGCGGGCGGGGTGCCCGCCTCGGGCGGCCCGTTCCGGCTGATGCAGGTCGACCGCCTCCGCGGCGAGGTCCTGCTCGCCCGCAACGACCCGTACTGGGCGACCGCCGCGGTGGTCGACGAGATCATCCTGCGCCGCATCCCGGCGAACACCCTGCCGACGGCGCTGGAGAGCCAGGGCGTCGACCTCGCCCTGCCCGACGCCCGGCCGGAGATCACCCAGGCCCTCGACGTCCTGGCCCGGAGCCCCGAGCCGCCGACGGTGCAGAGCGGGCCGCGCCCGGCCGTCGAGCAGCTGGAGTTCCGCACCACCGACGGCCCCCTGGCCGACCCCCGGGTCCGCGAGGGCATCGCGGCGCTGCTGGACCGCGACGCGATCCGCGAGCGCGTCAACCCCGACGCCGTAGCCGTGAACGCCTTCGGCGCCGCCCCGTCGGACCCCGGTTACGCGCCGACCGCTCCCGCCGGCGCCCCCGGCCGACCCGATGCGGCGGCCGCCGCGGCCGCGTTCACCGAGGCGGGCTACGTCCGTGGTCAGGACGGCCGGTGGACCCTCGGCGGGCGCCCGCTCGGCGTGGTCATCGGCGCCGGGGCCGAGCGGACCGAGGACGTGGACGTCGCCCGCGTCGTGGCCGAGCAGCTCAAGGCCGGCGGCATCGGCGCCACGATCGTCGCCCCGTCGGCACCGGACCTGCTGACCGAGCCGAGCGTCGCCCCGACGACGCCGACCCCGACCACCACTCCCGCCCCGGCTGCGGGCCCGGTGCCCGGCGGCAGCGCCGCACCGGTCACCACGCCCCCGGCGGCCCCGACCACGACGACCGCCGCCCCGACGACGTCCGGTTCCCCCGACTCCGGGACCCCGGTCGCCGTCGACGTGCTCGTCGCACCCCGTGCCGCCTACGGCGCGGTCGGGCCGCGACTGGACTCCGACTACGGCTGCCCCGCGGACGCGGTGCCCGGCGAGCTGCCGGGCGTGGCCTGCTTCCCCGCGCTGCAGCCGCTGCTCGACGAGCTGCTGGTCGCCGAGAGCCCGGACCCGGCCGTCGTCGCCGAGGCCGAGCGGGTGCTGTGGCGCCAGCTCCCCGCGCTGCCGCTGTACCAGGCGCAGGGTCTGGTCATCAGCAACCCGCAGACCGACGCGGCCACCCGGGTCACGCCCGGCCCGATCGCGACCGGCCCGATGTCGGGCGCCCGGACCTGGGCCGAGCCGGAGGGCTCGGGCGAGCGCCCGACCGGTGACGACGACCCGAACTGACACCGTCGGACGCGTCCGTTCGGACGCACTCCGCTGCTGCACGGTGACGGCGAGTGGTACGTAAGTACCAACTGTGTTTCGGCATGCATCGAGGGCTGTGCGACGCAACGGTCCCGTTGTTACTGTCCGGTTCGGCTGCGAGCCCGTTACGCCGTTCACTGGTCACCGTTTCGCCACGACCGGCGTCGGACCTCGCTGCTGGAGAGCCGCGATTCCTAGCGTGCCTCCCGACGGGCCCCGGCACACATCCGGTGGTCCGTCGCGTCCCGGACGGGTGCGACAACGGCGTGCACCCACGACATCTCGAGAGGCACGGCAGATGAGGGGAAGAAGGGCGGCCGCCTCGGCCATCGCCCTGACCGCGGTCGTGGGGCTCGTCCTCACCGGCTGCAGCCAGCAGAGCAACACGGGGGGCAGCGGCAACACCGCCGCCGGGTTCGAGGAGACCCCTGACCAGCCGGAGGTGCCCGGCAAGCCGGGCGGCACGTTCCGGCTGGCGATCACCGAGCCGACCGCGATCGACCCGTACAACACCCAGGAGTCCGAGGGCACCCTCGTGAACCGGGCGCTGTTCACGGGCCTGATCCGGGTCAAGCCCAACGGCGACGTCTACGACGGCGTCGCGTCGAAGTGGACGCCCAACCAGAACTGCACGCAGTGGGTGTTCGACCTCAAGCCGGACCAGAAGTTCTCCAACGGCGAGGTGCTGAACTCCACCTCGTTCAAGCGGGGCTGGGAGCGCACCGCGGCCAAGGCCTCGGCGTCGGAGGTCTCGTACCACCTGGACGAGGTCCAGGGCTACGACCAGATCCAGGCCGGGACCGCCAACGTGCTGTCCGGCGTGGACGCGACGAACCCGAACCAGCTCACGGTCTCGCTGTCCAAGCCCGACTGCGAGTTCGAGCTGCGGACCTACCACCCCGCGCTGAGC
Organism: Pseudonocardia sp. McavD-2-B; assembly: GCF_024124365.1. Taxonomy (NCBI): domain Bacteria; kingdom Bacillati; phylum Actinomycetota; class Actinomycetes; order Pseudonocardiales; family Pseudonocardiaceae; genus Pseudonocardia; species Pseudonocardia sp. McavD-2-B. Next base: position 9,112 of record NZ_JAMXSG010000025.1, on the reverse strand, counting down.
CCGGTCCCCTCGACCGCGGGCGCGGCGGACAACAAGACCTACAACGACCTGCCGGTCGGCAACGGCCCGTTCAAGATGGACGGCCCCTGGCAGCACGACCGCGGCATCCGGCTGGTCCGCAACGACGCCTACACCGCGGGGACCAAGGCGAACCTCGACTCCGTCGAGATCACCATCGTCCCGTCCGGTGAGGGCGGCGGCGTCACCGCCGAGTACAACGGCTTCCAGAACGGCCAGTTCGACTGGGCGCGCATGCCCACTCCGGTCCTGAACCAGGCCAAGTCGACCTACGAGCCCCAGGGCAAGTGGCTGAACAAGAAGACCAACGGCAACAACTACCTGCTGGTCTCGGTCACCACCACGCCGCTGAACAGCGCGGACGCCCGCAAGGCCGTCTCGATGGCGATCGACCGCAACGCGATCGTGCAGGGCGTGCTGCAGAACTCGACGTCGCCCGCCGACGCGCTCATCCCGCCGAACTTCCCGGACGCCTACACCCCGGGCGTCTGCACCGCGTGCACCTACAACCCGGACGAGGCGAAGCGACTCGCGCAGCAGGCCGGTCTCACCCCCGGCACCGAGGTGAAGCTGCAGTACAACACCGGTGCCGGTCACGAGGAGTGGACCGCGGCGGTCAAGCAGCAGCTCGAGCAGAACCTCGGGCTGAAGGTCACCTACACCGGTGTGCCGTTCCGTGACCTGCTCGACAACGAGCAGCAGCCCGAGGCCTCCGGCCTCTGGCGCGCGGCGTGGAGCGCGGACTACCCGACCCCGGGCAACTACCTGTTCCCGCTGCTGGCCACCCAGTCGATCGGTGCCGCCTCGCCGAGCGAGCCGGCCCAGGGCGACAACCGCGGCCGCTACTCCAACCCGGAGTTCGATTCGCTGCTCGCGCAGGCCGCGCAGACCCAGGACGAGGCGGCCCGCAACGACCTCTACAAGCGGGCCGAGAAGATCGCCATCGGCGACGACCTCGCGCTGATCCCGCTCTGGTTCCGCCAGCAGTCCCGCCTGGTCAACACCGAGAAGTTCGGCAACGTGAACATGGACTTCTCCGAGGACCCGACGTTCGACACGATCACCCTCAAGTGACGTCCCGCTGACGCGGCCCGCGTCCCGGTGACCCCGGGACGCGGGCCGTCGTGCGGCGTTCCCACCACACGAAAGTCCGTGCTTCCATGGGCAGATTCATCCTTCGGCGGTTGCTCCAGGGGATCCTGGTCGTCGTCGTCACCGCGTTCCTGATCTTCATCGCGACGTTCTCGCTCGGCGACCCCTTCGCCTCCACCGGGGAGAAGGTCGTCCCGCCCGAGGTCGCCGCGATCAACCGCGCCAAATTCGGTCTCGACCAGCCGCTGCCGGTCCAGTTCGTGAACTACCTCGGCAACATGGTCACCGGCGACTTCGGTCTCGACTTCGACCAGCGGCGACCGGTCTCCCAGCTGCTCGCCGAGACCGTCCCGAACACGATCCTGCTCGCCGTCGTGGCACTGCTGTTCCTCGTCCTGTTCGGGGTGACGGCCGGCGTGATCGCCGCGGTGCGCCGCTACTCGTTCTGGGACGTGTTCGTCACCGTCGTCTCCACCATCGGCATCGGTGTCCCGGTGTTCGTCGTCGCGATCTTCCTGGTCGCGAACGTCTCCGGGGTCGGGCCGTTCCCGCCGGTACCGCGCAGCTTCCTCGAGGAGGTGCCCTGGTACTGGGACGTGATCCTGCCCGCGTTCACCCTCGCGATCATCGAGTCGGCGTTCGTCGCCCGGCTGATGCGGGGGTCGATGCTGGAGGTCCTGCAGGCCGACTACATCCGCACCGCACGCGCCAAGGGGCTGTCCGAGCGGACGGTCATCGGCAGGCACGCCATGCGTACGTCGCTGCTGCCCGTCGTCACGTTCGTCGGGCTCACCCTGGGCACCTACATCGGCGGCGCGATCGTCACCGAGACGGTGTTCCAGTACAACGGCGCCGGATTCCTGCTGGCCCGCGCGATCACGAACAACAACGCGCCGGTCATCATGGCGGTGGTCGTCTACAGCGTGGTGGCCTACGTGCTGCTCTCCATGCTCGTCGACATCCTCTACGCCTACCTCGACCCGCGCATCCGCCTGAGCTGACTGAGTGAGGCGATCCCTCGCATGAACCCACCACCCACCCCCGGAGCGCCGGCCACCGATCCGGCCGCCGCGCTCGGACTGCCGGGCGGCGACCCCGCCGAGGCCGTCACACCGGCGCCCGACGGTCGCCGTCGCGCGCGGTCCAACGGCCAGTTCGCCGAGATCTGGCGGCGCTACCGCCGCAACAAACTCGCGATGGCCGGGCTGGTCATCGTCGCGTTCGAGATCGTCATGGCGATCATCTCGCCGTTCTCGACGCCCTACGACCCGTTCGAGCAGAACCTGCTCAACACGCTGCAGCCGCCGTCGTCGGCGCACTTCTTCGGCACCGACGTCCTCGGCCGCGACCTGTACTCCGGGATCATCTACGGCGTCCGGCTGGCGATGATCGTCGGTCTGTCCGTGGTCTTCTTCTCCCTCGTCCTCGGGCTCACGCTCGGTGCACTCGCCGGATTCAAGGGCGGCGCCTGGGACGCGGTCATCGCCCGGATCATCGACATCTTCCTCGCGTTCCCGCCGCTGGTGGGCGCACTGGTGATCGTCCGCGCGGTCGGCGGCGGGACGCTGCCGGTCGTCATCGCACTCGTCGCACTGGGCTGGATGACGACCGCCCGGCTGATGCGCGGTCAGGTGCTGGCCCTGCGGGAGGCCGAGTACGTCGAGGCGGCCCGCTCGATCGGGGCGGGCACCCGGCGGATCCTGACCCGGCACATCCTGCCCAACGCCGTGGCGCCGGTGCTCGTGTACTCGTTCACCTCGATCGGCGTGGTCGTCGTCGCGATGGCGACTCTGTCCTACCTCGGCGTCGGTGTCCCGCCGGACGTCCCCGAGTGGGGCCGGTTGATCTCCCAGGCGTCCCAGTACCTGTCGGTGCCGGGCAAGAGCTTCCTGTGGATCTTCCCGTCCGCCGCCATCGCGATCACCACGCTGGGCTTCGCGTTCGTGGCCGACGGCCTGCGCGACGCCCTCGACCCCAAGCTGCGCGGGAGGAACTGACCCGTGACCGAGAACCGAAGCGAGCACATGCTCGAGGTCCGCGACCTGCGGGTGCACTTCTCCACCGACGCCGGTGTGGTCAAGGCCGTCGACGGCGTCAGCTGGCACGTCGACCGGGGCGAGACCCTGGCGATCGTCGGCGAGTCCGGCTCCGGCAAGTCGGTGTCGGCGATGAGCCTGATGGGCCTCGTCCCGACCCCGCCGGCGACGTTCCCCAGCGGCGAGGTGCTGCTGGAGGGCCGCTCGCTGCTGACGATGTCGGAGTCCGAGCAGCGCAAGCTGCGCGGCAAGGACATCGCGATGATCTTCCAGGACCCGCTGACCGCGCTGAACCCGGTCTACAGGGTGGGCGACCAGATCGCCGAGATGATCCGGGCGCACGACCGGCAGGCCGGCAAGGTCACCGCCCGCCGCCGCGCCGTCGACCTGCTCGGCGAGGTCGGCATCCCGAACCCGGCCGCGCGGGCGTCGCAGTACCCGCACGAGTTCTCCGGCGGGATGCGCCAGCGCGCGATGATCGCGATGGCGCTCGCGAACGACCCGAAGGTCCTGCTGGCCGACGAGCCGACCACCGCGCTCGACGTCACGGTGCAGGCCCAGATCATGAACCTGCTCGAGAAGCTCCAGGAGCAGCGCGAGACGGCGATCGTCCTGATCACCCACGACCTGGGCCTGGTCGCGGCGCACGCCGACCGGATCATGGTCATGTACGCGGGCAGGGTCGTCGAGACCGGGACCAGCGACGAGATCTTCGCCGAGCCGCGGCACGCCTACACCTACGGGCTGCTGTCGTCGCTGGCGCGGATGGACCAGGCCCGGCCGGAGAAGCTGGAGCCGATCCCCGGGCAGCCGCCGAACCTCGCGCACGTCCCGTCGGGCTGCGCGTTCCACCCGCGCTGCCGGTTCGCCACGTCGTCCTGCGCGGAGAAGACCCCGGAGCTGATCCAGCTCACCGACCGGCCCGGTCACCTGCACGCCTGCCTGCACTCCGACGAGGTCGGCGAAGCCGCCGCCACGCCGCGCGAGCCGGTCGTGCCGGTGTCCGAGGCACACGTCGCGGAGACGGCGACCGGCGAGCCGATGCTGCGCACCGCGGGGCTGACCAAGTCGTTCCCGATCCGCTCCGGTGTGCTGTTCCAGCGCACCGTCGGTGTGGTGCAGGCCGTCGACGGCATCGACCTGGAGATCCCCGAGGGGCAGACGCTGTCGCTGGTCGGCGAGTCCGGCTGCGGCAAGTCGACCGCGGCCCGGGCGATCCTGAGGCTGCACGAGCCCACCGCCGGCAGCGTGCACATCAACGGCCGCGACGTGACCGCGCTCGGGCAGTCCGAGCTGCGCTCGGCCCGGGAGGACATGCAGATCGTCTTCCAGGACCCGTACGCGTCGCTGAACCCACGCATGACGGTCCGATCGATCCTGTCGGAGAAGTACGAGCTGCTCGGCGGCGAGCTCACCGACTCCACGATCCCGGAGCTGCTCGAGACCGTGGGGCTCTCGGCCGAGTACGCCGAGCGCTACCCGCACGAGTTCTCCGGCGGGCAGCGCCAGCGCGTCGGCATCGCACGGGCGATCGCGCTCAACCCGAAGTTCGTGGTGCTCGACGAGCCCGTCTCGGCCCTGGACGTGTCCATCCAGGCCCAGGTGCTCAACCTGCTCGAGCAGCTGCAGCGCGACTTCGGGCTGACCTACCTGTTCATCGCCCACGACCTGTCGGTGGTGCGCCACATCTCCGACCGCGTCGCGGTGATGTACCTGGGCAACGTCGTCGAGGTCGCCGACCGCGACGACCTGTTCGACCGGCCGCAGCACCCCTACACCCAGGCGCTGATCTCGGCGGTGCCCGTCCCGGACCCGGCGGTCGAGCGGGTGCGGGAGCGGATCGTGCTGACCGGGGACGTGCCCAACCCGGCCGACCCGCCGTCGGGCTGCCGGTTCCGCACCCGGTGCTGGAAGCACCTGGAGCTGTCCGACGCCGACAAGGCGCGCTGCATCGACGAGAAGCCGGTCCTGGAGATCGCGTCCGGCCCGGGGCACCGGGTGGCCTGTCACTTCGCCGAGGAGCGCGCGCTCCTGCGGACCTGACCGAGCACGACCCGTCCGAGCAGGACCCCACGGCCACGACACGCCACCCGGTGCGAAACTGGGTGGCGTGTCGCTGGTTCTGGGGATCGAGACGTCGTGCGACGAGACCGGTGCCGGTCTCGTCCGGGACGGGGTGCTGCTCGGCGAGGGGCTGGCGTCGTCGGCGGACGAGCACGCCCGTTTCGGTGGTGTGGTCCCGGAGGTCGCGGCCCGCGCCCACGTGAGCGCGGTGACGCCGATGGTGCGCGCGGCGGTCGAGGCGGCCGGGGTGTCGCTGTCCGACATCGACGCCGTCGCCGTCACCGCGGGGCCGGGGCTCTCGCCCGCGCTGCACGTCGGCGTCGCGGCGGCCAAGGCGTACGCGGCGGCGCTGGAGGTGCCGCTCTACGGGGTGCACCACCTGGCCGGGCACGCCGCCGTCGACGTCCTGGAGCACGGCCCGCTGCCCGACCGCTGCGTCTGCCTGATCGTCTCCGGCGGGCACACCTCGCTGCTGGCGCTGGGCGACCTGGCCCGCGACCCCGTCGAGCACCTCGGCGACACCGTCGACGACGCGGCGGGGGAGGCCTTCGACAAGGTCGCCCGGCTGCTGGGCCTGCCGTACCCGGGCGGCCCGTCGGTCTCGAGGGCCGCACTCGACGGCGACCCGGCCGCGATCGCGTTCCCGCGCCCGATGACCGGTCCACGCGACGCCGCGTTCGGCTTCTCCTTCTCCGGGCTCAAGACCGCCGTGGCCCGGCACGTCGAGGCCGCCCAGGACGCGGGCCGCGCCGTCCCGGTCCCGGACGTCGCCGCGTCGTTCCAGATGGCCGTCGTCGACGTCCTGGTCCGCAAGGCCCTGCGGGCGTGTGCCGAGCGCGGCGCGGACACCCTGCTCATGGTCGGCGGGGTCGCGGCGAACCGGGTACTGCGCACCGAGATGGAGCGCGCCTGCGCGGGCGCCGGGATCACCCTGCGGGTGCCCGTGCCCCGGCTGTGCACCGACAACGGCGCGATGATCGCAGCCCTGGGCGACCTCCTGGTCCGCGACGGCGTCGAACCCGCGGGGCTGGGCGGGACCGCTGTCCCGACCGTGCCGCTGACCGGCGCAACGATCACGTTCCCCCCGGCGACGGGGGAGGCGGCGGAGTTCCCGCTGCCCGTCGTCCCCCACGCCGCGGCGGGGTCGATCATCGCCCCGTAGGCTCCCGGCGTGCCTGCTCGTCGCCTCCTGCTCGTCCACGCCCACCCGGACGACGAGACCCTGACCACCGGCGGAACCATCGCCCGCTACACCGCCGACCCCGACTGCGAGGTCACCGTGGTGACCTGCACCCTCGGGGAGGAGGGCGAGGTGATCGGTCCGGAGCTGGCCGAGCTCGCCCCGGACCGCGGTGACCAGCTCGGCGGCTACCGCATCCGCGAGCTCGACGCCGCGCTGGCCGCCCTCGGCGGGCCCCGGCACCGCTGGCTCGGCGGCCCCGGGCGCTGGCGCGACTCCGGCATGGTGCTGGCCGGGCACGGCACCCGCGCCGCGCTCCCGCCGGAGCTGCATCCGCGGGCGTTCGCCGCCCCGGAGCCGTTCGGCACCCAGCTCGCCCAGCTGCTGGAGATCATCGACGAGGTCCGCCCGCAGGTGCTGGTCTCCTATGCCTCCGACGGCAGCTACGGCCATCCCGACCACGTCCGGGCGCACGAGCTGGTCGTCGCCGCGGCGGGGGCGCGCCCGGACGTCGTCGCCAAGCTGTACTTCGCGGTGCGGTCGAGCGCGCTGCTCGACGACGGGCTCACCGAGCTGCACTCCGCGCTCGGCGGGGACCCGGACCGCACCGGGCTGCGCTGGCCGGCGCCCGACGAGCACCCCGGCCACGACGCCGCCGCCGTCACCACCCGGGTCGACGTCGACGCCCATGACGACGAGCGGGTCGCGGCGATGCGGGCGCACGCCACCCAGATCGACGTCCGCAGCGGCGACGGCTGGGTCGCGTTCGCGATGAGCAACGGCATCGTCCAGCCGCTGCTGGGGGTCGAGGAGTACGTGCTCGCCGGCGCGCCGCCCGGCACGACGGAGACGGATCTGTTCGAGGGGGTCGACGGGTGAGCGACGTGACGAGGCTCCCGCTCGCGCTGGTGCTGCTGGTGATCTCGCTGCTGCTGGTGGCCTTCGAGCTGATGTTCCAGATGCTCTACATCGGCCCGGTCCCGGTGCCGCTGGGCACGGTGATCGTGGTCGTCTCGCTGCCGTGGCTGATCCACACCACGGCCACCGAGATCCTCCCGACCCCGGCGGGTGCGGCGGCCCCGCTGGTCGTCTGGTTCGCGGCGGTGCTCGTGCTCGGCTTCTTCGGCCCGGGCGGGGATCTCCTGCTCCCGGTGAACTGGGAGTCGCTGCTGCTGCTCGTCGCAGGCGCCGTGACCGGCGTCGTGTCGTTCCGCAGGGCGCTCGACCGGCTGGCGGACGGCCGCAACGACCGAAGGGTGACCCGATGACGATCTCCGACGACGACCTGGTGCAGGTCCTGCGCCCGTTCGTGCGGGCCACCCGGCCGGTGCTCGACGGGCTGCGCGAGTCCGACCCGTTCGGCCTGCGGGCCCGGGTGACGCCCGGCTCGGACCGTCCGGAGGACGCGACCGAGGAGGAACGTTCGCTCGCCGACAAGATCCTCGACGCGCTGGCGTCGGTGAAGGTCCCCGGCACCTCGGCCTGGGCGGCGATGGACGTCCCCGCCCGCACCGACTGGTGGGTCTACCGGGTCGGCCGGTTCACCACGCTGATCGCCGCGATCCCCGGCCTGGGCGGGGCCCTGGCCCGCACCCTGCCGGTGTCCGACGCCGTCGGCGCGGCGGGCGAGGGGCTGCTGCTCGTCGCGATCGCGGGCGAGCACGGCGTCCGCTCGGAGGACCGGCTCGTCGAGCTGCTGGCGTCGGTGCTGTTCCAGCGCGAGCTCGACCTCGCCGCCCGGGAGCTCACCGCGGCCGAGGACGCCGATGCCGACGCCCGCGCCGAGGAGCTCACCGGTGATCTCGCCGGCGACGGCAAGCGGGTCACGCTCAAGCGCGTAGGCAGCGCCGTGTGGCGTCTCGGACGGGCCCTGTGGGGCGTCGAGGACGAGCTCGGCAAGCGCCCGCACGGCCGCTTCTACCACCAGTGGCTCGGGCTGCTGCCGGTCGTCGGCGTCGTCGGGAAGTATCTGGGGGAGTGGTCGGGGCTCAAGCGCGCCGCCAAGCAGGCCCGCGCCTGGCTGCTCCGCCGCGGGTTCGCCTGAGCCCCTGACACTCCGGTCAGGCCGGATCCGGGGGGACCAGGTAGTGGTAGCGGTGGTGGTCGGTCCAGCCGGTAGCGCGGTAGAGGGCGAGCGCGGCGGTGTTGTCGTCGGCGACGTCGAGCATCCCGTGCCGCGCCCCGTGCGCCGCGCCCCAGGACAGTGCCTGTCCGGTGAGCCGGGCCGCGAGACCGCCGCGCCGCGCGGCCGGGACGACCCACAGCCGTGACACGTAGACGTGGGAGTCGACGACGGCGGCGCGCACCGACGCGACCGGCGTCCCGCCGGCGTCGGCGAGCGTGCCGAACCCGACCTCGACGCGGTCCGTGCCCGTCCGTCCGCTCTGCTCACCGGGACGCAGCACCCCGGTCAGCACCGCCCACGCGGGCGCGCCGGGCCCGGGCTCCGGCTCGCCCTGCGCGGCCCACCAGTCCGGTCCGGGCGTCGCGGGCCACTGCGGCGCCGGGCCGTCGGACGCGGCGCGGGTGACGAGCACGGTGCAGGTCCCGGGGTCCTCGGCCCGCACCCAGCCCGCCTCGGCCACCCGGTTCGACCAGGGCGCGTCCACCGGGGCCTGCACCGTCGGGGCGATGTCGTGCCGCCCGGCGAACTCCCGCACGCGTTCCAGGGCTCGTTCGACCGGCATCCCCGGGTCGCCGAGCGCGAGCGCGGAGTTCGCCC
>NZ_JAMXSG010000259.1:0-8561 GCF_024124365.1 Pseudonocardia sp. McavD-2-B | reverse complement strand
GGTCGGGGTGCGGCAGCCCGACCGGCTCGTGCTGCTCGACGCCGACACCGCCGCCGTCGTCGGGCGGGTGCCGCTGCCGGGCGTGCTGCGCCACCTGCAGCTCGCCGGGCCGGGCGGGCCGGTGCTGGTCCCGAGCGAGAGCGCGAACGGCCTGCTGCGCGTCTCGCTGCCCGGTGGCCAGGTGTCCTCGGAGGTCATGACCGGCCCGATGGCGCACGACGCGACCGGGACGGCGGCCGGGACCGTGTTCGTCGCCAACGAGGCGGGTGGCAGCGTGTCCGTGGTCCGCGGGGACCGGGTGGTGCGCCAGCTGACCGACGTCACCCAGCCCGCCGGGCTCGCCCCCGTCGGCGACCGGGTCGGACTGATCGACGTCCGCGAGAACACCCTCACCGTCTACGACGCCGCCACCGGCGACGGCATCCGCGAGCTCCCGGCCGGCGACGGCCCGACCCACCTGGTCGCCGACCGGCACGGCCGCATGATCGCGACCGACACCCGGGGCGGGCACCTGATCGTCTTCGACCCGGCGGGCACCCCGGCCGAGGTCGGACGGGTGGACCTGCCCGGCGAGCCCTACGGGATCGCCTACGACCCGGTCCGGGACCGCGTGTGGGTCACCGCGACCGGGGCGAACCTGCTCGTCGGCTACGACATGACCGACCCGACGCCGCGGGAGGTGGCCCGGATCCCCACCGTGCGCCAGCCGAACACGGTGGCGGTCGACCCGGACACCGGACGGCTGTTCGTCACCGGCACCGCCGACGGTGTCGTGCAGGTCGTCGACGGGCCCGCCTAGGAGCGCGCGGAGCTCACGCGCGGGCCCCGAGGGCCGGTAGCAGCACGTCGTCGCAGACCGACCGCAGGTACCCGGCGTCGGCGACGGCGGCCGGCCCGTCGAGCAGCGTCGGCGCCACCACCGCGCCCGCCAGCAGGTAGGGCAGGTGCCGGGCGGCGGGCGGGTCGGCGGGCAGCTCCCCGCGGGCGACGGCCCGCGCCACCACCGCGCGCAGCGCCTCGACCTGCGGCAGCAGCCGCGAGGACAACGCGGCAGGCAGGGCGGGGTCGCGCTGTCCGGCCCCGGCCAGTCCCAGCACGATCGGCACGTCGACCGCGGCCCGCGCGGCCAGCTGGTCGACGACCGCGGCGAGGTCCCCGGCCAGCGACCCGGTGTCGATCCGGTCGATCGCGAGCGGGCTGCCCGCCGAGACGGCCTCCACCACGAGTGCGGCCTTGTCGCCCCACTGCCGGTAGAGCGTGGCCTTGCTGGTGCGGGTCGCCGCGGCGACGGCCTCGACGGTGGTCGAGGAGTAGCCGCGTTCCGCGACGAGGTCCCGGGTCGCGGCGAGCACCTCCCGGCGGCGCTCGTCGGGGAAGCGGCTGGTCACTCGCGACGCAGGAAGAACAGGAACGGATGGGTCAGGCCGCGCATGTCCATGGCACCGAGGACGGTGGCGTCGTCGACGCGCCGGAAGACGTCGTGGATCGGCAGGTCGTCGTAGCACATGGTGGCGCTGGCGACCCCGCGGTACTCGGTGGTGCGCAGCCGCGCCTTCGGGGCCCGGGTGGCGAGCGCGGGGCCCGCGGTGCGGGCGATCCGCGCCAGGGTCGGGTTGCGCAGCGCGGCCGGGTGGCGCAGCAGCGCGGGCAGCGGGACCAGGGCGGGGTTGAGCGAGAACAGGCCGCCGCGGGGGTGGTCCATGACGAGCGGGTGGACGTCGTCGACGCCGTCGAACCGCTTGCCGTGCCAGCCGAAACGCCCCAGCAGCCCGTCCATCGGGTTGCCGGTGGGGATCTCGCCGCCCGACCAGTCGCCCAGCATCTCCGCGACCCCGACGGCGGGCAGCGCGTCGAAGAACCCGAGGCCCTCCTCGATCGTGGCGCCGTGCGCGAGGTGGCGCAGCGTGTCGGCCGGTGCGGTGCTGGTCATCGCGAGCTCTCCATCGAAACGGCGTCGTTTCGATGGAGCGTACCCGGTCAGCGGAGGGCGGAGCCCTTCGTCTCCGGCAGGGTCAGCACCGCGACGAAGGAGATCACGGCCCCGACGGCGACGTAGACGAAGAACAGGATCGCCAGGTCCGCCTCCTGCAGCGAGGCGATGACCAGCGGCGCGGTCCCGCCGAACACCGCAACGGTCAGGTTGTACCAGGCACCGATGCCCAGGGCCCGGACCTTCGTCGGGAACAGCTCGCTCATGATCGCCGGCGCGACCGAGGTCATCGCCGTGTAGAGCCCCAGCCCGACGACGAAGACGAGGAACATGTTCCAGAAGCCGGGTCCGATCAGGAACGACAGCGGTACGACGAGCACCGCGGTGGCCGCGGACCAGACCAGCATCTGCGGCTTGCGGCCGTACCGGTCGGCGGCGGCCCCCATCGGGTACTGCAGGAGTACGAAGATCGCCGTGGCGATCGACAGCGCGAGGAAGACCTCGGACGCGTCGGCCCCGCGGGACTTCGTCGCGTACGGGGTCAGCGCGGAGAAGAAGGTGTAGTAGCAGAGCGTGTGCAGGATCGTGAAGCCGACGAGCTGCGCGACCGCCTTCGGGTGCTCACGCAGGGTCAGCATCAGCGGGTTGCGGATCCGGGCCGCGGACTCCTTGTTCTCCTCGAACTGCTCGCTCTCGCTCATCTGGCGCCGCATCCAGAGCCCGATGATCCCGAGCACCCCGCCGAGCAGGAACGGGATCCGCCAGCCCCAGGAGGCCAGCTGGTCCTCGGTCAGCGTCGCGGCCAGCACGAAGCCGGTGAGGGAGGCGAACAGCACCGCGGTGCCGGTGGAGATGTAGAAGAACGACGAGTAGCGCCCGCGCCGCTCGCGCGGGGCGATCTCGGCGAGGTAGGCCGAGGCGTTGGAGACCTCGCCGCCCAGCGACATGCCCTGCGCGATGCGCGCGAGCAGCAGCAGGACCGGGGCGAACCAGCCGATCATCGCGAACGTCGGCAGCAGGCCGATGACGAACGACCCGCCCGCCATCAGCAGGATGGTCACCAGCATCGCGGTGCGGCGGCCCTTGAGGTCGGCGAACCGGCCCAGCAGCAGACCGCCCAGCGGCCGGAAGAAGAAGGCGAGCGCATAGGTTGCGAGCGTCGAGATGAGGGCCAGCGCCGCGTTCTCGGGCGGGAAGATCTGCGTCGCGAAGTAGATCGAGAACGTCGCGTAGATCGTCCAGTCGTACCACTCGACCGCGTTGCCGATGGACGCCGCGACGAGCGTCCGGACCGGGAGACGGTGACGTTCCGTCGTTCCGGTGGTGGGTGCCTGGGACACGGTTCCCCCTGACGTGTCGGCCGAACGGTCGGCGAACGGTAACCGTTACGGCCCGACAATTCGACCGGACGGGTCACGAGAGGACCAGGCCGACAGTCGTCGCGGTCCCGAAGACGAGCGTCACCACGTGCCCGAGGACGGCGAGCCCGCGGCGGCCGCGCCGGGTGCCGAGCACCACCGCCGTCCTCCAGGGCAGGTAGCCGAGCAGGGCGACGCCGAGGAACGGCAGGGTCAGTGCGGCGAGCACCCCGGTCGTCCCGGTGGGCACCGCACGGTCACCGGCAGTGGTCAGCTGCGCCGCGACGACCTCCCCGGCCGACGAGTCCGGCGAGGCGTCGACGGCGATCGGGTCACCGCCGGCGTCCGGCCGGAACAGGCCGTTGCAGTCGTAGCGACCCTCCCCCAGGTCGGTGCAGTCCGTGACCTCCAGGACCCCGGGCGCGCCGACCGCGCCGCTGGCCAGGCGCAGGTCGTCGACGGCGGACCACCCGCACGCGAGCGCGAGCAGCAGCCACAGCGCCAGCAGGAACCCCATCCAGCCCGGGGTGGGGGTCTCCGGGTCGTCCCAGTCGACCTCGACGTCGGGGTTCCGGCGCTCACTCACACGCGCGAGTATGGCCGTCGCGACCCGGGCGCCCCATCATCATTTCTCGGTACACCGAGCCGCCCGTCCCACGATCCCGGAGGATCCCCGCGATGCCACTGTCCGCCGCGACCGACGGCTTCCGACTGGCCTACGACCGCCACGGCCAGCCCGGCGCGCCGCCGGTCCTGCTGCTGCACGGCTGGCCGGGCGACCGGACGGACATGACCGCCGTCGCCGAGCGGCTGGCCCCCGCGCACGACGTCGTCGTCCCGGACCTGCGCGGGTTCGGCGGGTCCGACTCGCACGACCGCGACCCGGCCGAGCAGTACTCGGCGGCCGCGCAGGCGCTCTCGCTGACCGCGCTGCTGGGAGAGCTGGGCCTGTCCGATGTGGTCGTCGCCGGCTACGACGTCGGCAGCCGCGTCGGCCAGCAGGTCGCGAAGGACCGGCCCGACCTGCTCCGCGAGCTCGTGGTCACCCCGCCCGCGCCGGGGGTCGGGCGGCGGATCCTCGCGGAGCAGCCGGTGCGCGAGTTCTGGTACCAGTCCTTCCACCAGCTCGACCTGGCCCGCGAGCTCGTCGACGGCGACGCCCGTGCCGCCCGCGCGTACCTGCGCCACTTCTGGTCGCACTGGTCCGGCCCGGAGTTCACCCCCGACGACGAGCGCCTCGACCACCTCGCCGTCGCGTACGGGACGCCGGGCGCGTTCGTCGCGTCGATCAACTGGTACCGCTCCGGCGGCGGCGCGGTGGCCCGCTCGCTCGCCGAGACCGCGCCCGACCCGGCCGACCGCGTCACCGTCCCGACGACGTTCCTGTGGCCCGAGCACGACCCGCTGTTCCCGCGCGACTGGTCCGACCGGGTCGGGGAGTTCTTCACCGACGTGACCGTCACCCCCGTCGACGGCGTCGGGCACTTCGTCCCGGTCGAGGCGCCGCAGGTGTTCGCCGACGCGGTGGCCGCGGCGGCCGCCCGGTAGGACCTGTCGTCGCGGCCGCCGCTGTGGTCCGATGATCGTCGTGGTCCGGGGGTGGCGGTGGATCGGCGGAGCGGCGGTCGCGGTGCCGGCGCTCCTGGCGCTGCTGTCCTGGGTGCGCTGGGCCGGGCTGCCCGCGGAGGTCGCCGTCCCCGCGACCACCGGCGGTCCCGTCGACGAGCCGAGCACCGTCACGCTGTCGGCCGCGCCGGGGGCACGCGGGATCGGGGTCGCGCTGGTCGTCGCCGCGGCCGGGATCGCCCCGCTGATCCTGGCGATCCTGACGCCGGTCGCGGCCGGCGTCGGCGCGATCGTGCTGCTGGTGCTGGTCCTGGTGCTGCGGCGACGCCCCCCACGCACCGTCCCGCCGCCGTGGACGGTGCACTGATGGGGACTCCGCGGGTGCACGACGACGGCGCGGTCCGGACGGTCACCCTGGACCGTCCCGAGGCCGCCAACGCACTGCACACGGGCGACGTCGACGCGATCACCGCGGCCGTCACCGACCTCCCGGACCGGGTGCGGGTCGTCGTCGTCACCGGGGCCGGGGACCGCGCGTTCGGCGCCGGGATGCACCTCGACGTGTTCCGCGACGCCGCCCCCGGCGACGGTCGCGCGATCATCACCCGGCTCGCGACCTGCCTGCGTGCGGTGCGCACCGCACCGGTGCCGACGATCGCCCGGCTGAACGGCGCCTGCCTCGGTGCGGCGTTCGAGCTGGCGCTGGCCTGCGACCTGCGCGTCGCCCACGCCGGGGTGCGGGTGGGGCTGCCCGAGGTGCGCCTCGGGATCCCGTCGGTGGTCGACGCGGCGCTGCTGCCCCGCTACGTCGGTGCCGCGCTCGCCCAGGAGATGGTCCTGACCGGCAGCGTGCACCGGGTCGACGAGCCCGGGACGGCGCCGCTGGTGAACCGGCTCGTCGACTCCCCCGCCGGGCTCGATGCCGCCGTCGACGACCTCGTCGCGACGCTGCTCGCCCCGACCCGCGAGGTCCTGTCGGCGCAGAAGGAGCTGCTCGAGACCTGGCGCGAGCAGGGCATCACCGGCTCGGTGGAGGCGAGCGTCGACACCTTCGCGGAGGTGTTCGCGCTGCCCGCGACCCGCGACGCGATCGCGCGGTACCGCCCGTAGGGTCGCGCCATGGCCGTCACGACCAAGATCGCCGACCTGACCGGGCCCGGGTACACCGACCGGTTCGGGATCGGCGGCACCGACCTCGGCATCCTCGCCACCGCCCCGGACGGGCGCCTGGTCGCCGTCTTCGGCGACACGTTCGACCGGGCCGGTGTCGGCGGGCCCGGCTGGCGCTCCCCGGTCGTGCTGTTCGCCGACCCCGACGACGTCCGCGGCGGCCTGCGCTGGACCGGCTCCGGCGGCGACGCGGCCGACTACGCCTGCCGCCTGGTCAGCAAGCCGGCGACGAACTGGTTCCGGCTGCACCGGCGCGTCACCACGATCCTGCCGGCCGACGTCATCACCGTCGGCGACACGATGTACCTGCACGTCATGGCCAACAAGGGCCTCGGCAACGTGCTGTGGAGCGAGATCGTCGCCTCCCGCGACAACGGCGTCACCTGGGAGCGGACCGGCTGCGACTGGCCCGGCGACCACCACGACGGCCTGTTCCAGCAGCTGACCTGGTGCGACGGCGGCGACGGCTACGTCTACGCCTACACCACCGGCTTCCAGCGCCGCGACGGCCTGCTGCTGCACCGGGTGCCCGCCGACCGGATCACCGACCGCGACGCGTGGGAGCCGTGGGGCTTCGCCGGGGAGCGCTGGGACTGGGGCAACCCGCCGACGCTGACCCTCCCCGGCGCGTTCGGCGAGCTCAACCTGCGCCGGGTGCCCGGCCCGGACGGTCGCGAGCACCTGCTGCTCACCGTCTTCGACGCCGGGAACTACCGGATCGACACACTGCTGCTCGACCGCCCGAACGCCGACCTGCACCGCGCCCCGCGGACCACGGTGCTCACCGGCTGCGGCTGGGACGACGAGGACCACGCCACCGGCCGCGTCGCACAGCTCTACGGCGGCTACGTCGTCCCCGGCTCGACGCTCGACGACCTGCACCTGGTCGTCAGCCAGTGGAACACCACGACCAACTGGCCCTATCGGGCGATGCAGTTCCGGACGGACGTCACGGAGCTGCTGCGGACGGAGTAACCCCAGGTCCCGGCGTCATGAGAAGTGGGTATCTCCCGGCCGGGACCGCATCCGGACGGGGGCTCCGCTCGTAGGGGACTCCATGAGCTCGGAGCACGACGGGACGCGCCCCTTCACCGCGACGGTGGTCGTCGGTGGCTGTCCCCTCACCGCCGAGGAGCTGCGCGTGCTGGCGCGGACGCTGCCCGAGCTGTCCCGGGTGCGGACCGCGCGCCACGGGGGCGGGCTGTTCCTGCAGGCGCGCCTCGACGACGTCGACGGCGCCGCCGCCGTGCGACGGCTGCGCCGCGCGGTGCCGCGGTTGCTGACCGGGTTCCCCGGTGTCGTCGTCGCGGCGGGCCCCGGGCCGGCGCCCCGGTCGCGGACGCCGTGGTGGCGCCCGGTGGTCAGCCCGGTTCCCGCTCCCCGGGCGGCAGGAGGCTGAAGTACCAGCGGCCCGCCTCCTCGGTGACCGACAGCGTCACCAGCACCGGTCCCGAGCGCACCTCGACCCGGTCCGGCCCGGTGGGCAGCACGGCGGGCGACCCGGCCGCCTGGAGGCGTTCGACGTAGTCGTCGGCGAAACCGCGGTCCGGGGCGTCGAGCAGCAGCTCGTGCAGCCGGGCACCGCCACCGTCGGGGGTCCGCAGCGCGGCCTCGCCCCGCTCGTAGAGCGCGGCCCGGTCGTCGGCACCGCGCTCCCCCGCCGCCGCGATCAGCGTGACGGTCCCGACGATCCACGCCCCGACGAACGCGACGGCGATCCACCCCAGCAGGGTGCGGGTGCGCGCCGGACGTCTCATCAGGCCGAGACTGTGTCACACCGGACACCGTCGTCCGCCGCACACCGGTCGCCGTTCACCGGTCCGTGCCGGTGCTCACCCGAACCCCGCGGGTACCCGCACTCGTAGACCCGGGTGGAGGTGGTCGACGGTGGCCCGATGGTGGCGGCCCGTGCTGCTGGTGACGCTGGTGGCCGCGGGCTCCGCGGTACTGCTGGTCACCGGCTGGCCGACGGTCGAGGGCGTCCGTGCGACGACGGCGTCCGCGGGCTGGGCGGCACCGGTCCTGTTCACCCTGCTGTTCGTCGGGTTCACCCTGGTCCCGGCGCCCGCGACCGTGATGGGCATCGCCGCCGGGGTCCTGTTCGGCCTGCCCGTCGGCCTGGCGACGACGATGACCGCCGTCGCCGTGGGCTCGCTGATCGGCTTCGTGCTGTCGCGGACGCTGGGCCGCGAGGTCGTCGCCGGGATCGGCGGCGCCCGCATCCGCCGTCTCGACGCGCGGCTGCGCCGGGGCGGGCTGTGGGCCGTCGCCGGGGGCAGGCTGCTGCCGGTGATCCCGTTCCCGGTGCTCAGCTACGCCTGCGGGCTGACCGCGATCCGGCTGCGCGACTACCTGGCCGGGTCGGTGCTCGGGGTGGCGCCCTCGGCGGTGGCGTTCGTGACGATCGGCGCCTACGGCGGGGACCCGGCCTCGGTGCCGTTCGTGGCGGCCGTCGCCGGGCTGGTGCTGCTGACCGGCGCCGCACTCGTCGCGGGTCGGCGACGGCGGCGACGCACGGAGCCCGGTGCCGCTCCGCC
>NZ_JAMXSG010000258.1:0-8563 GCF_024124365.1 Pseudonocardia sp. McavD-2-B | reverse complement strand
CCGGGCCCGGCGACCGGCGCCACAACGCCGAGCTGGTCGCCGCCCGCGGCGCCGGGCTGGGCGGCCCGTTCACCGCCGACACGCTGCGCAGGCTGCTGCACGACGGCGAACTCGCGGCCGCCGCCCGCGACGTCCGCACCGAGATCGCCGCGATGCCGACGCCGCAGGCCAGGGTCGAGGTGCTGACCGCCCTGGCCTGAGCGGCGTCGGGACGGTGGGCCTAGAAGACGGCGACCGCGACGATCAGGCCGAGCGCGACGTGCGCGGCCGCGACGACCTTCGCCACCGCCCGCGGCTCGTCGGACTGGATGACCTCGCCGATGTCGATGCCGGTCACCCACTCCAGCAGCCGCACCGCGGCGACCTGGGCGATGATCCCGATCAGGCCGAACACCAGCGACGACACGACGCCCTGCAGCAGCGAGCCGTACGAGCCGTAGATCGCGGTGACGATGATGAACGCCATCGACAGCATCCCGGCCGAGGTGATCGTGACCGCGTTCGGCAGACCGCCGCGGACCATCGCCGGGAGCTTGCCGGGCGTGGTGAGGTCGATGGCCCAGAAGCCGACCAGCATGAGCAGGGTGCCGATCACGGCGTAGAGCAGGATCGCGCCGACACCGCGGCCGAGGAAGCCCCAGTACGTGGCGTCGAACGCCTGGGCGAGGATCACGGGAGGTACCTCCGGGGAGCGGGGGTGTGCAGGAACCGGTGCAGGAACAGGGTCAGGACTCGGGGATGCGGTGCGGCACGAAGGCCGCGCCGTCGTCGGTGATCAGGCCGGCGGTCTCGCGGATGCCGAGCCCGGCGGCGGTGTCACCGACCAGCCAGGCGCCCAGGCAGGGACGGAACCCGTCGAATTCGGGCAGCGGGTCGAACATCTGGTAGACGAAGCCCTCGTCGCCGTAGACGCCGCCGGTCGCGGTCTCGTAGCCGGGGGCGACGATCTGGATGTTGGCGCCCTCGCGGCCCAGCAGGGGCTTGCGGACGTACTCGGTGAGGATGCCGGGGTTGCCGAGCGAGGCGGGCAGCAGGTTCGGGTGCCCGGGGTACATCTCCCACAGCACCGCGAGCAGCGCCTTGTTCGACAGCAGGGTCTTCCACAGCGGTTCGAGCCACAGCGTCTCCGGGAGGCTGCGGGTGACGTGCTTGCCGAACTCGTCCGACAGCATCCACTCCCACGGGTAGAGCTTGAACACCGTCGACATCGGAGCTTCCTCGAGGTCGACGAAGCGGTCCAGTGCGGAGTCCCAGCCGATGTCCTCGATGGACAGTCCGACGGTGTCGAGGCCCGCCTCGGCGGCGGTCTCCTGCAGGTAACCGACGGTGATGTGGTCCTCGCCGGTGGACTCGGCGCCGGACCAGGTGACGTGCACCTCCGACGACGGCAGCAGACCCTTCAGCTCGCCCCAGCGTTCGACGAGCTTCTCGTGCAGGGAGTTCCACTGGTCGTCGCCCGGGTGGACGTCGGACAGCCAGTGCCACTGCAGGATCGAGGCCTCCAGCAGCGAGGTGGGGGTGTCCGCGTTGTACTCGAGCAGCTTGGCCGGGCCGGAGCCGTCGTAGCGCAGGTCGAAGCGGCCGTAGAGGTGCGGGTCCGAGCGGCGCCAGGACTGCGCGACCTGCTCCCAACACCACTCGGGCAGCGCGAAGTCCCGGAACCGCTCGGTGGTGACCACGTGGTCGACCGCCGACAGGCACATCGACTGGAGCACCTCGACGTCGGCCTCGAGGGACAGGACCTCGTCCATCTCGAAGACGTAGTGCACCGACTCGTCCCAGTAGGGCCGCTCGTTGCCCGAGCCGTCCCGGCCGGGGGTGCCGAAGGCGAGCCCCTGCTCGGCGACGGTGCGCTGCCAGTCCGGACGGGGGGTGCCGCGTTCGCGTCGCACGCCTCAGCTCCCGCTGGAGAAGCCGGAGCCGCCCGAGGACGACGACGACCCGCCGCCGACGCCGAGACCGCCCCGGGAGATCGTGCCGCTGCGATTCGCCGAGCCGATGGTCGAGCCGGTCGTGCCGCTGCGGACCGTGGTGCCGCTCGGCGGCGGGGACACGTTCCCGCCGGTCGCGACCTGGCCGACGCCGCCGCTGCCGCCGTAGTTGTAGTGGTACTGCCGGCCGCCGCCGCCCAGGAAGATCGGGACGAAGGCGAAGCCGCCGCCCCCGTTGGACACCTGAACCTGGCTCTGGGTGCCGCTGCAGTTCTCGTCCGGCACGACGACGCCCTGGTCGTCGACGCAGCGCGCCTCGACCGACTCGCCGCCGCCACCGGACCCGGCGTAGACGGCCGCGATCAGGGCGACGACGCCGACGGTCGCCCCGGCGCCGATCAGCACCCGCTTCGTGGTCTTGGAGCGGGCCTCCTTGAGCCGCACCGCCTCGCGGTCCGCGCGCAGCTTCTGCTCGCGGGCGCGCTTCTCGGCGAGCGTGGGCTCGCGCGGCGCGGTGCTGCCGTCCTGCTGCCGGATCCGGCCGCGCGGGGCCTCGGCGGGCTGCTCGGCGGGCGCGTTCGCCCACGGCGCCGTCGCCGGTCCGTCGGTCTGCGGTGTCGGCGTCGTCGACTGCGGCTCCGGTGTCGCGCCCCCCGGTGTCGCCCTCGGCGTACCGGCGGGCGGCGTGCTGTCGTCCGGGCCGCCGCCGGCGCGCGGTCCGTCGGTCATCGCTGGTCCCCCATCGTCACTCCCGTCCCCCGCGCGCACCGTACCGGGAGCGGCCGACGACCACCGGCCGTTCCCGGATGACGATTCGGCTGCGTTTCACCCACACCTGCCCGGACGGGTGGTCGCGGCACCCCGTCGCACCGGGCGGACCTGCACGTTCACAGCATCCGGCCGACCGACCGCCGCGCCGGGGCACCGGCCGGGTGAAGCCGGGCCGACCCCGGCTGCATGATGGGGGACGTCATGGATTCCCGCTCCTCCGCCGGCTCCGACCGGCCCGACGCGACCGGCCGCACCGCCGTCCACGCCGGGCAGGGGACCACCTCGGTGCTGTCCCGGCCGTCGGCCACGCCGGTGGCCCCGACCCGTCGGCGACGGTCGTCGGAGGCCTCCGGACGCGCGGGCGCAGGGCGGGGCGGGCTCCTCGGGGCCCGCCGGGTCGGGATCGGGATCCTGGTCGGCGCGGTGTTGATGCTGACCGTCGCGTCGGTCGACTCGCTGCTCGGTGCCGAGGTGCCCGTGCTGGGATCGTTCGCGTCCTCCGGGGTGCCGAAGGTGGAGGAGCCCCCTCCGCTGCCGCCCCCACCGGACACCCCGGGCACCTGCCTGAACTGGACCCGGTCCGACGCGACCGACACCGCCGCCGTCGACTGCGCCGGGCCGCACCTGTTCGAGCAGGCGGGACGGGTCGCGCTGACCGACCAGCCGACGTTCCCTGCCGACGGGGCCTGGCAGAAGCTCGTCGCCGACCGCTGCACCCCGGTGGTCACCACGTACCTGAACGGCAAGTTCGACCCGGACGGGAAGTTCCGGGTGGGCGCGCTCAAGCCGTCGCAGCAGCGCTGGGACAGCGGCGACAAGGGCATGCGCTGCGGCCTGCAGATGGCCTCGCGCAGCGGGGAGATGTTCCCGATCACCGGCAAGGTCGCGGCTCAGGACCAGTCCGCGGTCCAGCCGGTGGGCACCTGCCTCGCCATCGACGGCCGCACCGTCGGCGACCCGACCGACTGCGCCGGGCCGCACGCCGTCGAGGCGGTCGGGCTCGTCGACCTGGGTACCGAGTTCACCGAGGACTGGCCGGCCATCGAGGACCAGGACAAGTTCCTCCAGCCCGCCTGCACCGACGCCGCGAACACGTTCGCCGGCAACGACCAGGTGATCGGCGCCAAGGGCCTCACCGTCTACTGGGGCAACCTCTCCGAGGAGTCCTGGAAGGCCGGCAGCCGCAAGGTCAACTGCAACATCGGCACCCTGCTGCCGGACAACAGCGGCTTCGCCTCGATCACCGGCTCGGTGAAGGGGAACCTGGTCGTCTCCGGGCAGCCCGCCGCCCCGGCACCGTCCGCGCCCGGTGCGCCCGCTCCGGACGGTGCCCCGGCCGACGGGTCGGCCACCCCGGCCCCCGGCTCGCAGGCCCCGGTCGAGCAGCCCGACGGCGAGCAGCCCGCCGCCCCCGACGGCGGCGCCGGACAGCCGGACCTCGACATCCCACCCGGCCTGCCCGGGCTGTCGGGCAACTGACGTGCCGGTGGCGATGCCCGCCGACCGGTTCGACGAGCTGGTCGGCGAGGCGCTCGACCTCGTGCCCGCCGAGCTCGCCGCGGCGATGGACAACGTCGTCGTGCTGGTCGAGCCGTGCCACCCCGACGAGCCGGACCTGCTCGGGCTCTACGAGGGCGTCGCGCTGACCGAGCGCACCGCGGACTACGCGGGCGAGCTGCCGGACCGGATCACCGTGTACCGCGACGCCGTCCTCGACTTCTGCGAGGACGAGGAGCACGTCGTCGACGAGGTCGCGATCACCGTCGTCCACGAGATCGCGCACCACTTCGGCATCTCCGAGGAGAAGCTGCACGAGCTCGGCTGGGGCTGACCCCTACCGGTGGGTGGCGCGCCGCCCGCCGGGCATCGCGTCCCACAGCTCCGGGACCCAGCCGCCGGGGTCGCGACGCAGCACGACCCGGCCGGTGTTGGGGACCGGGCGCTCGCGGCCGTAGGTGACGTCGGGGTGGCCGGGTCCGGAGCCGTCGTGCCCGCCGAGCAGCGCCAGCGACAGGATCCGGATCGCCGCCCCGTGGCTGACGACGACGACCGCCCCCTCCGTCACGCCGGAGGTCACCGCGGCGAGGTCGGGCAGCGCCCGGTCCCACACGTCGCGGGCGGACTCGCCGCCGGGCATCGCGCGGTCGACATCACCGTCCCACCAGGCCTCGAAGACCTCGTCGAACGCGGCGCGGGCGTCGTCGCCCTCCTGGCCCTCGAGGTCCCCGACGAACACCTCGTGCAGGCCCTGGAGCAGCTCCACCTCGCGTCCGAGCGCGCGGCCGATCGGGGCGGCGGTCTCCTGCGCCCGGGTCGCCCGTGACGCGTACAGGCCCTGCACGGGCCATCCGGCGAGCAGCCCGGCGACCTCCTCGGCCTGCGCGTGACCCAGCTCGTCCAGCCCGGGGCCCGGCAGCGCGGTGTCGAGGCGGTGCCGCACGTTCGACGGGGTGCGGCCGTGCCGGACCAGCACCAGGCGCAGCGCGCCGTCGTCCGGCGGGACCTGCGCGGTCCGGGTGCCGGTGCCGACGGCCGCGAAGGAGGCGGCGCCGTCGTGCTCGTCGTCGGTCTGGTGGCTCACGTGTCGGCTCCCCGTCGGACCGCGGCGAGCCAGCGCTCGGACGCGGCGTAGTCGTCGGCGGTGGCGACACCGAGCGCCGCCACCGGGCTCCCCACCCCAGCCGCCGGGGCGTCCGGTGCGGGATCGGATCGCGGGAACGACCCGAGATAGATCAGCCGGTCGCAGCGACGGTGCAGTGCGGCCAGGGCCTCTCCCATCGCCGGGTCGGCGACGTGGCCCGAGCAGTCGAGGTGGAACCAGTACTCGGCGTGGCGGCCCTTCACCGGGCGGGACTCGATCCGGGTCAGGTCGATGCCGCGGACGGCGATCTCGGTGAGCAGGCCGAGCAGGGTGCCGGGGCGGTTCGTCGTCGTCGCGGCGAGGGTGGTGCGGTCCCAGCCGGTCGGCGCCGGCGGCGGGCCGGGGCGGGTCAGCAGCACGAAGCGGGTGACGGCGCCCGCGTTGTCGGCGATGTCGTCGGCCAGCACCTCCAGGCCGTGCTGCGTGGCTGCGAGCGGGGCGGCGACGGCGGCGTCGACCTCACCCCGGGCGGCCTGGGCCGCGGCCTCCGCGGTGGAGGAGCTGACCCGGACCTCGGCGGCCGGCAGGTGCTCGGCGAGCCAGCCGCGGGTCTGGGCGATGCCGTGGCCGTGGGAGGCGACCGAGCGGATCGCGTCACCCGTGGTGCCCGGGCGGCCCATCAGGCAGAACCGGACCGCGATCCGGGCCTCACGGGCGATCACCAGCGGCGGATCGGCGACGAGCCCGTCGAGCACCGGCGGGACGGCGCCCTCGACGGTGTTCTCGATCGGCACGCAGCCGGCGTCGACGGAGCCGTCGCGGACCGCCGCCAGCACCGCGGGGGCGCCGGGCAGCGGCACGAGCTCCGCGCCACGCGACTCGGGCAGGGTCAGCAGGGCCTGCTCGGTGAACGTGGCGTGCGGCCCCAGGAATCCGATCCGCATCCGATCCGTCCTGATCAGTCCAGCAGTCCGAGGGCGACGAGGTCGGCGATCGGGACCGGCTCCGGGTCGACGCCGCAGCGCGGCAGGACGGTGCGGACCTGCTCGACGGCGGCCTCGGGCAGCTCGTCGAGCTCCCGGGCGAGCTTCTCGCCGTCGGTGCAGGCCAGGGCCTCCTCGGCCGGGTCGGGCGAGGCGCTGACCCCGGTCATCCGCGCGACGGCGGCGATCAGGTTCAGCAGGCCGTGGCGGCCGCGGGGCG
Organism: Pseudonocardia sp. McavD-2-B; assembly: GCF_024124365.1. NCBI lineage: Bacteria > Bacillati > Actinomycetota > Actinomycetes > Pseudonocardiales > Pseudonocardiaceae > Pseudonocardia > Pseudonocardia sp. McavD-2-B. Next base: position 2,077 of record NZ_JAMXSG010000258.1, on the reverse strand, counting down.
TCGACGCGGACGGGTCCTCGCGGACGATCCGGTCGATGCCCTGGGCCGAGATCCCGCCGGTGCCGCTCTCCAGGCCGGCCAGCAGGAACTTGTGCACGTCGACGATCTCCGGCACGTCGGAGGCGCGCGGCCCGCCGAGCCGGATCTTCGGGGTGCAGCCGTGCTCGGCGACCCTGCGGACGGCGGCGAGCCAGGCGAGCGTGCCCTCCTCGTCCCCCTCGACGGGGCGGCGCGGCTCCACGACCGGGGTCACCTCGTCCGGCACGAACTCCGAGACGCGTTCGAGCCAGATGCCGTCGACGTCCGGCGGTGCGGCGCACTCGACGGTGCTCGGGGTGAGCAGGCTGGAGCGGGAGAACACGGTCGAGAGCGCCTTCGGCACCGCACCCAGCCCGGTGTCGACGACGAGGGCCAGCTCCGCCGGCCGGCTCGGCGCGGAACGGGCGAGCTCGGTGACGACGGCGGGCAGCTGCGACGCGGGGCAGACCAGCCGTCCGACGAGGCCTCCGTAGTGGCCGTCGCGGGCGGCGAGATAGCGCGACACGACGGCGTCGACGCCCGGTGCGACGGTCCTCGGCTGCAGCAGGCTGGTGTCATCGACCAGCGCAGCGAGCAGCGGACGGATCGGCCACGGGTCGGCTGAGGAACCCGAGGGCACGGTCATCACGCCGACAGACGCTAACGGTCGGGTCACGGCGCCCCCGCAGAGGGGGTTACCCCCCTGCGTCAGAGTGCACTGGACAGGCGACACTGCCTACTGCTTAGGTAAGGGTTACCTAATCGGAGGTGAGAGTGGGAACGACCCGAGTGCGCCGCCCCCCGACGCCCGCCGTCGCCGAGCGAGCCCGCAGCCTCGTCACCCGTGGTGGCCGCGCGGCACTCGTCGGCACCGGCGAGCCGGAACCGTGTGCGCCGCTGATGCACCACACCTGGCCGGACGGCACGACCGACCTGCTGCTGCCCGACGACCACGTGCTCCGCGAGCGCGCCCGGCTCACCCTCGACGGGCTCCCGGTGATGCTCGAGCTGACCGGCAGCACGCCGGTGCCGCTCGACGAGCCGGTCCGGGAGCTGCTGTGGCTGGTCGGGACCCTGCAGGAGCCGGACCCGACGACCGGCCGGGAACGGGCGCTGCGGCTCGCCGAGAAGGCCCCGCACCCCAACCTCCTCGACGCCGGGCGCGGCGCCACCCTGCTGCGGCTGCACCCGTCGTCGGCGGTCTACTCCGACGCCGAGGGCTGCGCGCCGGTCTCGCCGACCGAGCTCGCGGCCGCCGAACCCGACCCGTTCTGCCGGGTCGAGCAGGTGTGGCTGGAGCACCTGGACCGGGCGCACCCGGAGATGCTGTGCGCGCTGCGCCGGCACCTGCCCGACGGGCTGGGGTTCACCGGCGGCCGGGTCCGCCCGGTCGGCGTGGACCGCTTCGGGCTCCGCGTGCGGGTGCCCACCGCGACCGGCACCCAGGACGTGCGGCTGGCGTTCTCCGCACCCGCGGACGGGCCCGAGGAGCTGCAGCGCCGGTTCGCCGAGCTGGTGGGCTGCCCGGCGGCCGGGGGCCGCTGAGCCGGGCTCAGGGACCGGCGGGTGCCAGGTGCTCGGCCTGCACCTTCCGGGTCACCTTCCGCTCGGCGACGAACGACGCGACCGGGATGGTTCCCGCGGCCAGGATGACCACGGCGAACACCGGCTTCCACCGGCAGCGCTCGGCCAGGATCAGCGTGCACACGATGTAGATCATGTACAGGAAGCCGTGCACCATCCCGATCAGCGCGACCGGCCGCGGGTCGCCGAACAGGTACTTCGCCGGCATCGCGTAGAAGGTCAGCAGCAGCAGGCCGACGCCGGTGACCCAGGCGGAGACCCGGTAGGCCTTCAGAGCGGTCGCGACGGTCACGGGGTGGACTCCTCCCGGTGCCGGGCCGCCAGGCGGGCCAGCTCCTCGTTGTAGGCCCGCAGCTGCGGATCGGTGCTGCGGGGCGGGGCGGCGTTCGCCGGGCGGGACGTGAACGGCGACGGGCCGGCCGGGGGTGCCGGGACGGCGGGCTCGGCGGTCGACGTCGAGGCCGACGCAGCGGCC